>JAFDIC010000539.1 GCA_019308525.1 Deltaproteobacteria bacterium | reverse complement strand
ACTTCATGTGGAATTGGAATCCCAAAGATCTCCTGAAAGGCATATCCCCGACAGTGATCAGCACCTGTATAGGATGTCGCATAGTTCAACCCGTGGGCCTTGGCCCCCCTCACATCATACCCGGGCAACTCCAGACCTTTCACCTGCATGGCATACCTCTCAGCACCCTTACCGATCTTTTCGGCAGCCACCTTGACTCCGTCTGCCAGAAGGTCTCCAAGCCCCTCCCTGAAAGCCATCTGTCTGATCAGGGCCAACATGGCTTCATCATTGCCAAAAATAAGGTCAAGACCATCCGCATCCTTTTTGCTCAGGATTCCCTTCTCAAAAAGCTCCATGGCAAAGGCAATGGCAACCCCACATGAGATGGTGTCAAGACCAAGCTCATCCGCCAAACGGTCGGCCGCTATAATAGCATCTATGTTCTCAACCCCTGTCACACCGCCATAGGAGTACATAGTCTCAAACTCCGGCCCCTCCGAGAGTATGCCAGCATAGGGCCCCGTCTTGGCCAGCTTCAACTGGCTGCACCCGACCGGACAACCATAACAGCGCTCGCTTCCCACATTGCGGGTCACCTGAACCTCTTCTCCTATCTTGTCGGCAGGAGCATACTCACCGGTGGTAGAAAAATTCTTGGTGGGGAAAATGCCGGTCGCACATGTCGCATCCACTACCATGGGTGTACCCATCTTGGAAAAATGGGGAAAGAGCACCTCACTCTCCTTCATCCCCTTGTTAAAGGCATCCCTTGCAACCTTCAGCTTCTCCTTGTCAGCTACCTCTACATTGCCGGTACCCCTGACCGCTATCGCTTTGAGTTTCTTGGACCCCATCACGGCTCCTAAACCCTTCCGGCCCACAGCCCGCATTTCATTGATAATAGATGCTATCTTTATCATGTTCTCCCCGGCAGGCCCAATACAGGCAACCCTCACGTTCTGATCATTGAGCTCGTTCTTGATTATCTGCTGTGTGTCCGTTGTCTTCATGCCCCAGAGCTTCTTGGCAGGCCTAAATTTCACATCACCATTTTTTATCCACAAGTAAACCGGCTTCTCCGACCTCCCCTCAATGATCAGAGCATCGTAACCCGCAAACTTCAGCTCCACTGGAAAATACCCCCCGGATAGGGCCATCCCTACCGCCCCGGTAAGGGGAGACTTGGATGTGACAGCCATCCTGCTGGCACAGGGAACATTGGTCCCGGAAAGGGGACCAGGTGCAAAGATGAGCTTGTTCTCAGGCCCCAGTGGATCAGCCCCCTTTCTCACCTCGTCAAAAAGATACTTGATCCCAAATCCTGCGCCACCTATGAAATCCCTCGCCATCTCCACAGGCAACACCTCTTCCTTAACACTCTTGTCCGTCAGGTTAACCCTCAATACCTTTCCAGTATATCCGCCCTTGTACATATCCTGCCTCCTTCTTTCTCTTGATATTATTTAGCACAGGGTTAGGTTCAAAAAGCCGCACCCAAAGTTGCCCCTTCCCATTGCCAGATTCACCACGGTTTCTCCTGCGGAGTTACCTTCAGGTCATTATTGGTTCCTGCTGCAATAAACAACAAAGTGAAAGTCCCCGAAAACAAGAAACAGCTCCAGCCAAGATAAGGGGGCCACAGAAAAGCCCTACCTCCCGGAAACGATTGCGTGGGCGAGGAGGCCGACAGCGACCCCGAAATAGAGGGAGCGGTTCCACTTCAGGATAACCCGGAAATTGTCAAAGACGAGAAAGGCCCTTCCCTTCCCTCCGTCTGGCCTTATAACCGAGGCCATCATGCTGGAATCATCTCCTGGACCAGATCCTCCAAAGGGCCGTACCCCCAGGGCCATCCACTCTTGAAGGCTTTTCTTGACCTCCAATCCGATGTACCCCCTATCAAAACCCTGTGGCAATTTCACCTCGTGCCCCCAGTCCTGATCCTTCTTCCATCCTGAGCGTGCCAGATAGTTGGCGGCAGAGGCAAAGGCGTCCCCAAGATTATCCCATATATCTTTTCGACCATCTCCATTGTAATCCACGGCATAGTTATAGAAGGTGGATGGCATAAACTGGATTTGACCCATCGCACCGGCCCAGGAGCCCTGAAGCCTTTCAACGGAAATATGCCCTTCATCTACTATGCGGAGCACGTACAATAGCTCACGGGAAAAGAGCCTTTCACGGCGCCCCTCATAGGCAAGGGTCGCAAGGGCATCTATTACGGAGAAGCCACCCTTCAGTCTGCCGAAATTGGTCTCTATCCCCCATAGGGCCAGGATGAACCGGGGCTGGACACCGTAGTCGTGATAAATCTTTTCCAACAGCACCTTGTGGTCTCCGAGCAACTTTCGACCCATTTTGGATTTGTGTTTGAGGGATATGCGGGCCAGGTATCCCTTAAGGTTGAGCCTGTCTTCCGGCTGATTCCTGTCAAGTTCCACAGCCCTGGGAAGGAATTTCACATCTGAAAAGACGGTATTAACGATCTTGGGCGAAATTCCCTCTTTGACAGCCCTTCTCTTGAACTCT
>JAFDIC010000538.1 GCA_019308525.1 Deltaproteobacteria bacterium | reverse complement strand
ATAGAGGAGGTCAGATCGACTACGGAATAATTTTTGGAGCCCTCTATAGTGTTCAATGAATCCTCAAGATTGATTCCAATGCGGTTCTTTTCCGCGAGGTAAAGTATTTCGACCAATGAGATGCTGGAAAGGAACAGGTGATTTTTGCCTTTCTCAACACCGTCCAAGATAAGCCTGGCCTCTTTTCCAATATGTCCGGTTCCAGCGAAATGACGAACGATGGTAACAGTATCAGCCAGGTAATCCATATCTTAAAGGCTCCTTTTAGAGATTGACTCTAAAAGCTCTTGCCTTCCATTCTTGATCTCTCTTCTAAGATCCAATTTCTCAAACCCTTTTCCCGCCCAAACACCTTTCATTTGAACGATCCTTCTCTCTCTGCTTCTATCTTTTGAAAGGAGGAATTCTATGAAGTCATTTATTTCTTCCAGCTTATGTCCGGGAAGTCGAGCCAGCTTCTTCTTGATCTCAGATAGCCTTGCCCCTGTATCTTCCATAATAATTTTTCCTTTCACGTTCAATCCGTCCTCTGCTCATGTTCAGCAAAGACAATCTTAATCGGTCAATTGGAGTCTAAGGATGTCTTTCATGAGTTTGAAATAGATATCAAGCGAATAGATTTCACAGTGATTTTGTTTTGCGTTTTGGACAATTATCAGATCAGGAATGCCAATTCCATTTAAGCCGTTTTTCAAACATTTGAACTGGAACTCAACAATTTGATCCCAATCTATGGTTAGGGGCAACTTATTGATGGCATATAATGATCTCACAACTTTTCGCTTGTTCCGAACCCTCAAGAACGGGACCAATTCTGTGAGAATGAGATCATTAATGACAATGATGTTTTCATCGATCAAGAAATCAAGTCTTTCAGAATTATTTCCCGTCCTGAAATACTCTACCCATGCGGATGTGTCGACTAGTACCGACATTGACGATCTCTAAGGGCATTCATATCCATATCCAAATCTATCTTTCCCTTATATTCTTTCAACCCGGAGATCTTTGATTTCCTTATTAATTCTTCCAAGGCGGTAATAATAACTTTGGTCTTTGTTCCAATTTTGGTAGCCTTCATAGCCTCATCAATCAACTCTTCAGGCAAGTCAAGTGTTGTTCTCATAATTGACCTCTTTACCCGCACAGTTTATGCATGAAACTACCACTCAATGCATATGATGTCAAGTTCCATCGAATGCCGTGGGTCTGAGGATCATAACCTGCTGGTATGTGGGCATCAGTGCACCGAGACAAACTGATATACTGGGTGTCACCCATTAGGTGGCCACTTTGCTTAGGATTAGGCAACACCTTCAGAAGCATTTGTGCTTCATCCCGGCTCAGCAGCACTTTGACATCAATATCCCGGGTCAAGCGCGGTTCACCCCAGACAGCCACTGCTATGCCGCCTATGATGGCGTAATCTGTACTTGTGTCGTATTGCATTATCTCCGGAGGATCATCCGGTTTTCCTTTTCGAAACTATTTCTTGACTCCGGAAATCGTTATTTGATGAATACCGAAATCACCTCCCCGATTCACCAGGGTAAATCCGCTGAATGCATTGGAGAAGCGCCGATCTGTTGTCCTGAACAGTTCGGTTCCATCGACCGATACGGTCATTTCCCCAATGGTGTCACGGGTCCACAAGAGCGTGTGTTGCCGGCCGTCAGACAGGTTTAGGGGCTTGTCGTATATCTCAATGACATATGACTTGGTGTAAGAGAGCCCCAGCAGCTCGAGTTTACCCTCGGCTCCGGGACTATAGGCGAGGCGATAACCTGCGCCTCTGTCCGTGCCCAGGTAAGGCCCGAACTCCAGACGTCCCTCATTTCCTTGAGAAATGATTGTGATGTCCATGGCAAAGGCATTTGTAATGGCCAGGGGAACATGTATCTCGGCGTATTCTGCTTCTGCCGGTTTCGCTTCTTTGGGCGCCTCCGGCGCCACTTGCTTCAAAATTGCGCCAAAGATCGCCGTGGTTAGTTCTTCACGAGAATCCCTGGGCGCCTCCGGTTTGGGCGCCTTTATCGTCACGATGCTCCTCAGCCCCACTCTTGCGTCCACAAAGAATTGCCCGGCAACCACTGTCCATGAGGGATTGGCCGTGTAGTCACCGTCAGCGAAATTCTCCTCCATGATCGTATGACGCCACGGCCAATAATATTGCTTCACAAGGCCACGGAGCCGCTCTAAAACCCAACGATCGGCTGCACCCCTACGCTCTATCTCTAAGGTCACCTTTCGAAGACTATCAACAAGTGCCTGGACCTCCTCCCCCGGCCTCTCCTTGGCTTTGGCCAGCGTCACGGTTGCCGCTGCCGCTTTCGGAGCTCCTGCTGGTCTCGGAGCGCTCTTCAAATGCTCCAGAAGCGCTCTCGACGCCTGCCCATCCACCGGCAGGCCCGCATCCGCCTGGTATTTCCGAATCGCTGAACGGGTCTTGGCCCCTACACGGCCATCGGGTGCACCGGCATTGTATCCATAATCAACGAGAATCTTTCGAATTTCCCTGAT
>JAFDIC010000537.1 GCA_019308525.1 Deltaproteobacteria bacterium | reverse complement strand
CTGCCATTGGCGCATTGAGATATCCACATATACATTGTTAAGCAATCGAGCCGCCAACTGGGCCTGCTCCCAAGATTCTAAGCCGCAGTGGGCCATGACGAAAGTGACCTCTGGATATTTTTCAGCCGCAGTAGCAATGTACATCGGCTGGCCGTGCTGCCAGTGGGCTTCCCCTCCTCCGGAGCCTAGCACAACCGGGAGACCCCATTCCGCGCACTTCTCATAGAAAGGGAAGCAAACGGGATCGTCTGGATAGAAACCAGCAGCGGGATAAAAGCTCAATCCTTTCATACCCCAGTCGCCTACAGCTTCCTTGAATTGCTCCATGGCGTCTGGTCTCCTCGGATCTATCGCAAATAGAGGCCAAAAACGCCCTGGATGTCGTTTGGCAACCTCAGCAAAGATTTTATTCTGCTCCCGGTTGCTGACCCTTGGTTCTCCGGTATGGGCATATGCCCAATCAACGTTCCAGATAACCGCCATGTCAATACCCGTCTCATTCATGTCCTGGACCATCTTGTCTGCATAGGGGTCGATAAAGGGTCTCATGTATTTGTCCAGATATTCCTCAGGTGTAACGTTCTTTTTATGTGCAAGATTGAATTTGGCACTTTCTGCCCTGGCCGCAGCCATGACATACTTTCCCCTTACCCAGCCCGATCCAACCAAGTGTACCTCAGCATCAATAATCATTATTGAAACCTCCCTGCTTCTCAGATGCTCTTGGGTTTGATGGCCTCTTCCGATGAGCCTGAACCGATGACAGCCATGGCCTCAACCTCGATCATGGCATCAGGGAAATAGAGCCTGCTGATCTGGAGTCCCGTTGTAGCTGGGCGATATTTGCCGAAATATTTCTTGCGAATGTCCCGGGTTTTGTCAAATTCCTCAAGGTCAGTAACAAAGATCCTTAACATTACGATATCACGCATAGTCGCACCTACGGACTCCAGACATTTTTTCAGATTTTCATAGGTCTTTTCGGTTTGGATCGCCATGTCCCCCTTGCCGACAATGTTGCCTTCCTGGTCCAAAGGTAGTTGTCCAGACACATGAACGATGTCACCCAACTTGATAATATGGGAATAACCAAGGGGCCAATGCACGTTCTTGGGATTGATCACTTCTCGCATCTCTCTTTCCTCCTTTGCAGTTTCTAGTTTAGGTTCTAACTTAGAAAAAGCGGAATGAATTGTGTATCCATTGTTGGTCGTTACGATAAACTGATCCGGGATAACTAGCGTAGGAATAATAAAGGAAACTCTTGCTGAATACAATAAAAAGTTTAAAATAAAATGTCAAAAATTTGCAAATAGCATTATCTTCATGCGGAATGTTTTTTCAAAGGCTCCTTATTCTTCATTCTTCTCGAATTGCTCGTTTGGCCTTTAGCTCAAATCGCGGCAGTTTTCCTGTTTCCACGATTTCAATTTCGGGTGTGACAGTGATTCGGTGTTTAACGTTCTGAACAAACTTCCGGACTGCGTGATCCATATTTTGTGATGAAACGTGGGGACCTGCAGGCTCAACACGGATTTTCAGGCGTTTTCCACTCCCCATCCGGGGAATAACCAGCTGGTACTCTTTCGAGAATTCTGGAACCTGTCGCACGAGATTTTCCATGGCAGAAGGGAAGATGTTAACGCCAGCAAAATGAATCATGTCGTCAGATCGGCCCAGAACTCCTCCGTCGAGTCTTAAGAAGGTTCGGCCACACTCGCAAGCATTCTGATCGAATCGAACCAGATCCTTAAGGCGGTAACGCAACAAAGGCATGCTCTTTGTGCAGAGGTTGGAAATTACCATCTCTCCGATTTCCCCCGGGGGGACGGGCTTAAGTGTTTCCGGGTCAAGGCATTCGACATAATATAGGGTCTCAATGATATGAGTGCCCTTTTTGGCGACACAATCAAAACCAAAGTTGTAAAGCTCCGTAGAACCCAAATCATCGAAACATATGGCGCCCCAGAGCTCTTCTATGGCTCTCCGAGTTGACTGAACATTGGCTCCAGGTTCTCCCCCTAACACCACAATACGGACAGCAGATTCCGAAAGTGGGTTACCCATCTTTCTTGCTGCTTCGCCCAGATAGAGCATATAGGTTGGCGTGCCGCAGACGACGGTCGCGTTCCATTCAAAAATATTCTTAACCCGTTCCTGTGTCGACTGGCCACCCCCAGGGATAACCATCACTCCCGCTCGTTCCATGGCACTATGGAATCCCCAAAAGGCCATGTGAAGACCGTAACCGAAGGGTACAAAGAGAATGTCATCGGTTTTAATGCCATACCCGTGCATATGATGCATGAATTGCTCTTGAAATTGTTCTTCCCAATCATATTTGTTCAGGATAATCTTCACCGGGACGCCAGTGGTCCCCGTTGTCTGAAAAACCCGAACTCCATCTTGGGGAGAAATGCATAGAAAATCTCCCCAGGGAGGATCCTGTGCTTGACTTTCCCTCAGCTCTTCTTTAGTAGTTAACGGAACTCGTTCTATGTCAGATAAGGTCTTGATGTC
>JAFDIC010000062.1 GCA_019308525.1 Deltaproteobacteria bacterium | reverse complement strand
AGTGGTAGTGTAATATGCGTTGGACAATTTGCTCACATATTGGAGGCCCAAATGCTAGAGACCATGAAGGACCGCAGACAGGCAAAAGATTGGCAGCATTACCACAATGCTCTCGCCCCGAAGGTCGGGGATATGGCGCCAGACTTTGAACTCAGGGATGTTAACGGAGAAAACCCTATCCGACTTTCAGACTTCCGTAACCGTAAGCCTGTTGCCCTCATCTTCGGTAATTACACCTGACCTGTTTTTGTCGATGGGGCTGGACGCCTCAGCGAATTATATGCCAAGTATCATAAAGACGTCCAATTCCTGGTGATTTACATACGAGAGGCCCACCCTGTGGACGGATGGTGGCTGGGCGGGGGGCTGCTAGGAGTCTTGCTGAAGATCAAGGGAACAAGGGCGGCGAAAGACGTCTATGATCCAAAAACCATCGGGGATCGGCGCTCTATTGCCCGAATTTGCGCGTCCACCCTGGATCACGGGATTCCCACCTACGTAGATGAAACGGATGATCAGGTTAATAGGGCCTACGCTGCCTGGCCTACACGGTTGTACCTCATCGGCCTGGATGGACGGGTAGTGTATGCGGGGGGGGGGTTGGGACCCTTTGGGTTCAAGCCCTCTGCGCTCGAAAAAGCCATAGTCTCCTATCTTTCACAGAGCGCGGGGTGATCGAGGAGAGAAATCAGAGCCATGGTCGTGAGGTCGCCGAGCATGTTGACGTAGCTTCCCATCTCGTTGTCATACCATCCGTAGATTACCGCCTGGGTGATGGAGAACCTTGCCACGCTATGGCTCAGTTGCTGCTGAAGATCCTTGTTGAGGCCAAAGAGCATACCGGGATCAAAGGTCACTTCCGCCGTCCTGGTGTGCGTTTCGTGCCCCTCTATGATGGCTGCCGCCCTTGGAATTCCTATGATATCACTAGAGACATTCTGCTCCTCGGTATAATGAAGGTAGCCGTTCAGATCCTTGTCAGCGGTCTCCCTGTAAATCTGGTTGATCATCTCCCTCCTGATGGGCTTGCCCGCGAGGTCTTCCTGGAAATTGACGACAAGGATGATCAGGGAGCCCGTTGTACTGGGAATGCGGACAGATTCAGCGATAAAACCGATTTGCTTCATCTCGGGAATCACCAGCTCAAGGGTCCTCGCTGCACCGGTCGTCGTGAGGATGATGTTGTTGAAGATGCTCCGGTTTTTTCTCAAGTCGGTGGCGCCAGGCTTGGCAAGGCGGTCAAGAACCATCTGGGACGGGGTGACCGAATGGACCGTAGCCATCGAGGCAGTCAATATCTTCTTGGCCCCTAGATAGTCGATCAAAGGCTTCATCATGTGGGCAAGGCAGGTAGTCGTACATGATGCTCCTGAAATAATGCGATGGGTCCTTGGATCATAGTCGTTATCATTTACGCCCATTACCGTTGTTACCGCATCCTCAGGCATGGCCTTTTTCTTGTCCTTTATCTTGAAGGGGGCCGAGATTATTACCCTTTCCGCCCCTGAGTCGAGATGCCCCCGGATTGAGCCCCCGGAGTGCTCCGAAGGTAAGGTCGGGTCCAAGAATTTTCCCGTGGCATCTACAACCAGCCTTACACCGTAATCGCCCCATCTAATATCCTTCGGATTCCTGTATTGTCTCAAGATCCTTACTTGGATACCATCGATGTTCATGGCACCGGCATCTTCATCAACCTGGGAGATGACCCTCTGCCCCCTGTGTCCATACAGGTACTTGTGGAGCGCCCCGTAAGTGGAATCCCTTTCCACGTAATGGGCAATATCCTTGAGAGAAGTCCCGGCCTCTCTCCCTATGTTGACGACGATCTCCTTGAAGTGCTTTCGACCGACGTGGTGCCAGAGGGTCAATTTGCCGATCCTGCCCAAGCCGTTGATTCCCAATCTTAAATCACTCTTTGCCCCATTTCTTTCTTCACCTTGCATGGCAGTCTCTCCTAGGCCTCCTTGATTTTTATCCTGCCGGCGTACACCGAGCCTTTCTGCCCGTCAATGCTTATCCAATCCCCCGTCTTCAATTCCATGCCGTCAATTAAGGATCTACTTTCCTTTTCCATGCACACGAGATTGACGAATCCCACTACGCAGGTCTTGCCGAGCCTGTGGGCCACAATCGCAGCATGGGACGTGGAGCCACCTCGGGCCGTGAGCAGGCCGTCTGTCTCATGAATCTCCCTTATGTCATCAGGGACCGTATCGCCCCTGATGAGGATTAGAGGGGCCTGGGGTTCCCTGTCCTTCCAATAACGTATCTCATCCATGTTATAGACAACCCTACCTGCCATCGCACCGCCGCTTACACCTATGCCGTGACCGATCAGATGAGATTGTGTCTCGGGTGTAAAGGCGAAGGACAGAACCCTTTTCCTCTCCCTGATAGCCATATCCCTGGTCTGGAGAAAGAACAGTTTTTTCTTTGACGGGGCCTCGAATGTAAACTCCATCTCTTGCGGCTCCCACTTCCTGTTGTATACCAAGTGCTTGGCAAGATAGCGCAGGGTCTTGTAGATGTCTGGGAAATGGGTCTCGAGGGTGATTTCCCGATCCCGGTTTTCCGCCTCGGCCTGTTCAACTGAGATGGGGAGGGTTTCAACCAGGCCCGAGACGACATCTTCACCCTGGTTCCCCAAGCTAAAGTCACCCCAGAGCCTCAGCTTGTCTCCAGGCCACCTGGGATTATGGGTAAAGACCACCCCGGAGCCTGATTCTTGAGAAAGGTTGCCGAAGACCATCTTTTGAACCGTCACAGCAGTGCCCCAGTCATCGGATATCCCCATTATCCTCCGGTAGGTTTTGGCCTTTGGCGAATACCATGATTCGAAAACCTTGCGGACAACAAGATAGAGTTGATCAAAGGGGGATTCCTCGATCCGGACTCCCCTGTCCCTTATCAGCTCCTTGTATCTCAGGGCGATATCTCTCATCTGATCCCCGGTAAACTGGCGCTTGTAACTGACTCCATGGCGCTTCTTAAAGTCGGCTATGATCTCGTCGAAATCATCCCTGTTCAGGCCAAAGGCCATCCCGTAGGATTGGAGGAATCTGCGGTAGCAATCCCATGCGAACCAGGAAGGCCTGGGACCAAGGTCAATTCCCCGCGCAATCTCTTCGTTTATGCCCACATTCAAGAAAGTATCCATCATGCCGGGAAGAGAGATAGGTGAGCCGCTCCTGACAGACAGGAGCAATGGATTTTTCGGGTCGCCGAATCTTTGCTGTGTATACCTTTCCAGCCTGGAAAGCTCTCGGACTATTTGGCTCTTCAGGTTGTTCTCCGCTGGCGGGTAAGTTTCGAATATTTCCTGAAAACGAAATATCTCGGTGGTAATAATAAAGCCCGGAGGAATAGGAAAACCGTTTTCGATAAGTTTTATCAGGTTCAAGCCCTTGTTCCCCAGGTAGATGATGTCCTTCACCTTCCTGCTGACAGGATTGAGAGGGGTGGCCGCATTATGCGGGTCATAGCTCAAAAGAATGCGAAGCTTTTCCCTGGGCAGCTTCTCTGATTGCTGGGACAGGGTGTTTACGATTCTGCTTATGAAGACATCAAGCTGTTGAAGACCGAGGGAAGAGGTGATCCTTTCCCGCAGGAAAATCTCCGAAACTCGGTGAAGGAGCTTTTCGTCATCTCCCGGGCCTTCAGGGGGCCTGTATTTGGCCTTCAGGGAGGAGTAAGGCATCTGTTTTACAATGGTGGCCAGGTTTTCTTCGTGGATGCGGTTGAAGAAATCATTAACAATGTTCTTTACGGCGTTTGAAAACCCCCTGAATATGTCTAAGTACTGGGTAGAAGAAAACTCCCTCACCTTCAGAGAGTGGGACAGTAAGTCCAGTTGGCTTTCAATAGCCGAGGAAGTGATCCCATCCAATTTGAGGGCACGACAGAAGAGCATCAGGTAGTCATAGATTTGGGAAAGGGTTGCGCTGGTGACCAGTTCAAGGTCGATATCCGCGATCAGATCCTCGAACAGGGCATTAACGATGGCCTCCAGGCGGAAGGTCAGTCCAAGGGCATCAAACTTCTTCTCCCGATAGCTCCCGTACATGGAAGGTATGTCAACAGCGATATGCCTTTTCCTGTATATGTCTTCCTTTACCTCGTAGTGCCTTGGGGAGAGGATGATTTCTTTCAGCCGTTCTAAGAAGTTGAGGATGCCATTGAGTTTTTTCCTTGGGTCCGAGAGTGACAAGGTCTTCTTGAGTTTGTCCAGGTCAGGGAATGACCTGGGAGGGAGTTGCCTGAGGTATTCCCCGAACTCGATGAAGCTTGAGTGATACTTCTGGTAGAGGAGTTTATAAAAGGATATGACCAGGTTGACGCGTTCCCTGTCTGCCTCAGAGACCCCGGGGACCTCATCGTCGATCCCCTTCAGGTCGCCTGCAACCAATAGATCCTTGATCGTTGAAAGGTTGTTTCTCTCAAAGATGTAGCTGAGGAAGGTATGTACTCCATCCACAAAAGGACCTTCTTCGGTAACCTGGGAATACGTGATGGATGGTATGTAGGGTTCCAAGCATTGCTTGTCCCTGGTCATCCAAAACTCCAGCAGGGCTCCAACCAGGTGTATGATCTGATTGCTGCTCTCCACGTGGCTCTGTTTTCTCACAAAATGTACGAGTACGTCCTTGCGGAGGCATATCTCATCCATCCGCGTGGATATGTCCCGCAGACGACCTTCTGCTCCGATTTCGTTGAAGTAAGCGGGAAAGAGCCGGGTGAGCTGTTTGGCCAGATTGTAGACCGGTCCGATATCGCTGTTCAGGAACTGCGTAATATCCCTGGGGAAAAGATCGGTGTCCTTGATGAATACACCCCCGAGGGACAGGTTAATGACCAAGGAAGAGAGCAGGGTCTTTGACCACTTGGGATTCAGCTCTATCAATTGGAGCCATGTGCGGATGTTTTGTATATGGTAGGTATTCGCCTGAATTTGCCAGTCGTCGCCGACTCCTCTTAGATCAGGGGTGTGGAAACCCAGGGACACGGCCTGCCTGATAAAGAAATCCACAAGGTCACTTTCATCGGTCTGGTAAACGGCCTTTCCCATATTGACGAGGCAATTCAGGGCCGTATCAGGGTACTTTTTCACGCTGTCTTTCAAAATATTAAAGGTCTTCTCTATGAGTAGCTGAATTTTCTCTATCTCTTCGTGCTCTATGAGCCAAGATAAGGTCTTGTTGATGGCCCTCAGGGTATCCTGGTGTATGGAAGACAGCCCGGCAGTTCTCATTACATGGAGGAGAAAGAGGAGCTTCCAGTAGTTCCCCGGGCCGGATTGAGCTCCGACCTTGAAGAGCCTCTGGGGGGTCTCCTTATAGCAATTCACTATCTTGGAGTATCCAGGCAATTGAACAAGGCTTTCCAAGAGGGATCTTGAACCGGTATCATGTTCCTCGAGGATCCTGTCAAGTTCACCTCTGTAAGACCTCAGCCGATCATGGGAGATGGGGGAGAATATTTCAAGGAGGTCTCGGTTGTCCCCCACGCCGCCCAGGCCGGCTTCCTCCAAAAACCATGTAAGGGGATCCTCTTCACCCAGCCAGTGGCCATAAGACTCCCTGTAGTACTTGGCCAATAGTTTGTTGACAGGCCTGAAATCTGAATCCACAGGGCTCTTTTCCCCTAAGTCTTTGCCCAGCCTGTCTAGCTGGTAAAAACTCTTTACGAAGTGGAAGAAAAGCTCCCCATTGTAGGAGCCCATTCGTTCAAATGCGTAATTGAGAATGGGGAGAAACCTGGATAGTTCCGTACCGGCGTCTTTGATTATCTTTTGAATATAGCGGAGAAGGTTGTCGACAGCTTCAGTCCGGGTCTGCTCATCCTGAGAGTCTTCAAAGGCTTCAAACAATATATCCAGAAATACCCTGGCAGCTTCAGGGCCATCAGGGTGGTTGATCAGGAGATGAAAATAGTTAAGGGCGTAATTGCGGGCCTCCTTTACAATGAACTCCCAATTCTTGAGGGGGTGACAGACCTCCTTGAGGAATGCCTCCAGTCCCTCCATGACACCCTGGTATTTTGACATCACCTCTTGGAGCACCAGATATTTTTCGCTGATGGTGATATCAACGCGGCTCTTGGCCAGATTTATTTCAAGCGCTTTAGATGGCATGATAAGTTGAGTGCACGACCTTAATATTGATAACTTAAGGGAAAAAGAAAGTAATTCGATAAAAATGCCAAGTTTATTTCGCTTTTATAGGCCCTATAAGCTAAACTAAATCAATAAATCACAATTTAACTTCAAAACAGTTGTATAACATGAGTCTGAAGGGTAGAGGTTATTCATTGACATAGTACCTCAACTCACCTATATTACTCCCTTGTTTCGTTTGATGGAACACCAAAAATTATACCATTATCAGCTTCGCAGGAAAAGGCCTGTAGGGAAATTGAATCACTTGCCGCCTTGGGTCGTCTCGGCCGTCCCGAAAGGAGGAAGCCTGACGAACACCAGGGGCGAGGATGTTTTTTGCTAGAAATGGCCTTCAATCTAGTCTTGGTTGCGGAGCTTTTGAGGCCAGATCAAGCCGGGGGCTGGTGGCCAGGCGGGACTCAAGGGCCTGCTGTTACTACAAGGGAGAAAGGGTTAGCAAAATGTTCGAGATCAAAAAGGGGACAGATATTCTGGCGGAAGTGGGAGGTGTCAGATCAATAGAAGAGGCGAGGGACGTCTTTGAACGCTCGGTGGACAAGGAAAACCTCGAGAAGCTCTACGGCATTAAGAACGAGGAGGCCCTGTTGAAAATAGCCAACTCTATCAGTATGTGCAGGCCGGATTCCGTGCTTGTCATAAGCGGAACCGAGGAGGATGCCGAAAGGGTAAGGGAACTGAGCATTGAAAGGGCGGAAGAGGCACCCCTTGCGATGAAAGACCACACCATTCATTTCGACCTGCCGCAGGAACAGGCCCGAATCATTGACAGGACCTTCTATATTGTCAATCCGGATGAAGAGGTCAGTCTCCTGGCAAGAAAGATCGACCGCAACGAGGCCCTTGACTATATCAAGCAGTATATGGCTGGAATTATGGAGGGGATGATAATGTTCGTGGGCTTCTACTCCAGGGGGCCCATAGGGGCGAAGGCCTCCATCCCTGCCCTTGAGATTACTAGCTCTGCCTACGTCACCCACAGCGCCAACCTGCTTTACAGGGATGTCTACAGGAGCTTCGACCAGGAGGTGGAAAGGGCGGGTGTGTTTTTTACCAATGTGCACAGTCAAGGCCTTAACCGACCCGAGGATCTACCTAATGCCAGGGTCTTTATGGACAGGAGTTGGCTCACGACCTTCAGCATGTTTTGCACCTACGCAGGCAACACATTGCTCTTGAAAAAGGGCAACCACAGGTTCGCCGTGGACCTGGCGACTTACTACAGACAGGAAGACGAACTATCAGAGCACATGTTCATTACCGGTCTTCGAGGCCCGGATAATCGAATCACCTTTTTTGCAGGGGCGGCCCCTTCGGGTTGCGGCAAGACGACCACGGCCATGGTCGGAACGGACTTCATAGGAGACGACCTGGCACAGCTCTGGATAGCGCAGGACGGAACCCTGCGCGCAGTAAACCCAGAGAAGGGTATATTCGGAATCGTCCAAGACGTGAACCGCGAAAGCGATCCGTACCTTATGAAGGCCCTCAGGGAAGAAGGGGCCGAAGTGATCTGGTCCAATGTGCTCGTTGATGAAAACAGGGTCCCTTACTGGGTGGGCAACGGTGAAGTGGCTCCGAAGAGGGGGATCAATTTTCAGGGTGAGTGGTGGCAAGGAAAAAAGGATGAGAATGGTAAGGAGATTCCCATGTCACATCCCAACTCACGCTGCACCCTGCAATGCGCGGCAATAGAAAACTACAACGAGGAGATTGCTGAAGATCCTGCCGGGGTCCCTATCAAGGTGATTACCTACTCCGGCCGCGATAGCGATACTATGCCGCCTGTCTGGGTAGCAAGGACTCCTGATGAAGGTGTAGTGTTGGGCGCATCTATTTTGTCTGCGGCCACGGCCACCGAGGTAGGGGCGAAGGGGGTTAGGCGCCAGCCATGGGCAAACGAGCCTTTCATTCCCGGACCTCTGGCCGATTACATGAAGGCCCAGTTCGTGTTTTTTAACTCCGAGAAGTTTAGCGAGGGAAATCGCCCGATAATCGCCGGTCTCAACTACTTCCTGACGCACGGCGCAAGGGGAGGCGAGGGTGATAAGCTCCTGGGTGAGAAGAGAGACGTTAGGGTGTGGTTGGGATGGTTGGAAAGGCGCGCGAACAACGATGTCGAGGCCATAGAGACCCCCATAGGCTATTTGCCGAGGTACGAAGATCTGAAGAGCATGTTTGAGTCAGAGATAGACAAGGTGTATCCAAAGGACCTCTATGAGAAACAATTCTCCCTTTACATAGATAACATAATCGTCCGCATTGACCTACAGGAGGAGGCTTACAGCAAAGAAGAGAACCTTCCAAAGAGGCTGTTCGAGGTATATGAAGAGCAGCGTAAGGGGTTGCTTGCATTAAAAGAAAAGTACGGCTCCATTGTTTCCCCTGACCAGCTCAGGGACGAGTCAGGCACCCAATCTTAAAGCCCGAGTGGGTGCGCTTGACAGGGAAGCCCACTTTCAAAAGATCTCATAGGATCATGTGCCGTGAGCCGGAGGGTAAAATCACCGGCATTGGGCTATGGCGCCTTGGCCTCCTGGCGGGAGCGCTCCTGGTAAAGAACCATCATGGGCAGGGGGATCCTGAGTTTGATGGCATCTTCGGGGCAGACGAATACGCAGGCATTGCAATGCCAGCATTCATCAGGGTATGTAACCTTGGCTACTTCACCTCTCACGGAGCCGAAGTAGACATCACACTGGCACGCCTCTGCGCATTCAAGACAACCCATACACGCCTCTTTGTCCACTACGGGTGGCATTGCCATATCCTCCTTCTCAGCGTCTTATTATGGGCCTCCATTCCATTGCCGGACCGCCGTTGTCTTTTTTCAAGACGAGCAGCTTGGAGAGCTGGGGATTTGCGAAGGGATAGTCCGGCCGGATGTGCTTGCCCCTGGTTTCCTTTCTCTCCTTTGCAGCAATGAATACAAGTTCACCCACCTCAAGCAGGTTGAGGACCTCGAGACAGCGGCACAGCTCATGGGGATTAGCGGCAACGAGACTCTCCCGGGCCTTTCGTTTCAGCCTTCGAAGTGCGAGTAACCCCGCATCGAGCAGGGTCTCGGAGCGCACCTCCCCGGTGAAGTCATACATAATTTGTTGGAGGGCGATATTTGCCTCCTTCCAACTTGCGCCCCATTCCCTGTTCCGAATCTCTTCCAGGCGGGTTAGGGCCTCCTCCAATCGATCCTTTGCATGGTCAATCTCGGGCATATCCATGCCCTCGGCCTGCTTTGCAGCATTCTCTCCCGCAATCCACCCAAAGACCGCGGCCCCCGATATGCCTCCGAAAAACTCGTCTCCGGCGGCATAAAGCCCCCTCGTGGACGTGGCTCCTCCCTCATCATAATAAACCCCTCCCCTGGGGAAAAGTTCATAGTGGTAAGTCCTGAATTCCACGGGTCTTTCCCTCGGGTCTATACCTTCTTCCTTGAGGTGATTCAGGAGCCCGACATTTCCCTCGTTGTACAGCCAGTGGTACATGTATTCCAGTTCCTGGTCAGAGAGGCCATTGCAGTCCATGTAGACGGGACCCCGGCCGGAGCGCTTGTAGTCCAAGAAAATGTCTTGGTATATGTCAACCACAGGATCACCGTACTTGTTGTTGGGCTCCGTGACAAAGGGCCCGACAGGTTTCCCCTGGGGATCCCGGAGCACCCCGGCCCATGTTCCCTTTCCGGCCCTGGCAAAGTAAACAGGCCCACAGCGCAGGATGGGTATCTCTATGTTGACCAGCTCGGCCCCCGCCCTGTATGCCATGGCCCTGCCGTCTCCGACGCAGGTGGGGGAAAGCCTGGTATTGAAGAGCCAGGCCGGGGTCGTTGAAGCAGGGTAGAGCCTGATCGCTGAACCCGTTCCTAGTATTACGGTTTTTGCCTTGAACAAGACCATCTCATCGTCCCACGTGTTTATACCCATTGCCCCTGTCACGGCGTTTCCATCCGTAATCAAGTCAAAACACATGACCCTGTTCAGGATTTCCGCGCCTCTTTTCAAGGTCTGCTCGGTCAGGATCTTCTTCTGGTCCTTGCCGGCATAGTGGATGTGATAGATGGGATTACCAGGCAATGCGTGCCCTGCCAGTTCGTATTTTCCATTGTATTTCATGGGGATGCCCCAGTCATCCCACAGCTTGACGATCTCCTCTGAACGGAGCAGCCATGTCCGAATAAAGGAGCGGTGCCTCAGCCCGCCCTGCTGGCCCAGTTGGAACTCCTCGACAATCGGTTCCACATCAGCCCCGTGTATCTCCGGGAGATAGCAGAGAAAATGGTCGTTGCCCGTGGCTCCGGATCCGCTGAACATGGTATTTGCCTTCTCCGCGACAACGGTCTTGGCACCTTTTTCGGCTGCCCGTATCGCAGCCATCAGGCCTGCGATACCTCCCCCAATGCATAGGACATCGGCTTCGACCGTGCGTTTTTTCATCCTGATGCTCGACATGACATTTCCTCCTGATTCTGAGAGGCCTAACTGGGCCTTATCCGTTCTTGGCCTTCAGTGCCGCCTGGAGCTTTTCCCCGAGGGAACCCATGGATTTCCTTGAATTCTCCGCGTATCTTTGCCATTCAGCCTCACTGCTCGTATCCCCCGGAGCAAGAGTGATCTTCCTTTCCTCCTGGTTGATATCTTCCACCACCACCGTGATAGGATCTCCAGGGCGAAGTTTCTCAACAGGGGACGATTTCGACATGCCCCTTATCCTGGACATGGGCACCAGCCCTGTGATGCCCGGCTCCAGGGACACGAATAGGCCGAACTTCTCCTTGCCTTCCACCACACCCTGAACGGTTTGCCCTACGGCATACTTCTCGCCTATGGTCACCCAGGGATCCCCTTCAGCCTCCTTGATGCTGAGCGAAATCCTCCGATTCTCAGGATCCATTTCCTTTATCATAACGGCGATTTTTTCACCCTGGGAGACCACATCCTCCGGCTTGAGGATTCTTCTTCCGTAACTCATCTCGCTGATGTGGACCAGGCCTTCCACCCCGGGGGCTATCTCCACAAAGGCCCCGAACCTGGTGCACCTGGTGACTTTGCCCATAACCTTTTCACCGACATGAAATGTCTCTCCCACGCTGTCCCATGGGTCTCCTGTCACCTGTTTCATGGAAAGGGAGATTTTCTTCTCTCCAGGTCTCTTCCCTTCAGCCATGCCCAGGATCTTTACGGTGACGATATCGCCGGGTCTCAGGACCTCTTCCGGCTTCTCTAACCTTGACCAACTGATTTCCGAGATATGGACCATGCCCTCGACTCCCGGGATCAATTCAACGAAGGCCCCGTAAGGCATAAGCTTTGTTACACGAGCCGTGAGCTCCATGTCAACGTCAAGCTCTTTGATGAATGACTGCTTCTTCTCGTGCAGTTCCCTTTCCAGGATTACTCGCCTGGAAAGAACGATGTTTCTTCCGCTGTCCTCGAGCTGGGTGATGAGAAAGGGAAAGGTCTCCCCCAGGTATTTGTCAGGATCCTCCACGTACTTGAGATCCATCTGGCTTATGGGGCAGAAGGCCCTCTTCCCCATTACCTCCACGTTGAACCCGCCTTTGCACTTACCCTTGACCCTGCCTTCAACTGGAATTTCCTTCCGGAAAGCCTCTGCCATTATCCTGAGATCTCCGCTCCCGGAAAGTGTCTTGGACAACCGTATCTCGTTTCCGTCAAAGGAGGTGACGTAAAGCTCCACCATGTCCCCTTCCTTGAAAGGCATCTCTCCCTCCTGGTCAAGGAGTTGTTCCCTTTCCACAACCCCGTCAATCTTGGTGCCCGTGTCCACGAAGACATAATCGGGGCCTATGGATATGATCTTACCCTTGAGTTTATCCCCCAGTTGAAGATCCTCCCTGGTTCGGTCCGTGTAAGCCTCGAGGAGATCACCGAAGCTGTCCTCATGGTTTTTTTCGTCTTCCATACACATACACTCCTAAGAAATAGTAATGACCTCTACCCTAATACAAAGGAAGGGATATTTCAAGAGATTCAAAGGAGGGTTGGGTGAATTTGGCAAGGATCCTATGAATAGAAGGGTTGTCAAATCATTTCAATAGAGGTAGATAAGGGCAATATGTCTTTGGAAAACTCCAAGACTTGGGTATAAAGTAATCCCCTGGCTGTTTCCTTTGTGACTTGAGCCACCACGCGGGCATGGCTCTGGGGGGATTGCGATGGCACAAAGGGAAAGACGTGACAGTCAAATCGGCGGGAAAGGAGAGGCGACGGAAATGACCATACCAGGGAATCTTTTGACTACCGCCATGGCGGTAATGCCGCACAGAAATGTGGACGAGGCAATGGAGAGGGCCCTGTCACTTGATATCCCCTTTTGGCCCCAGCTACCCCTTTACAGCTACTATGAGGACATGTATGTCCAGGCCTCTGAGCACTTCCCCGGTATTGTCCTGGACATGGAAAAGAGGACTCTTCGTTTTTCCATGGAAAAATTCATGGAAGAGGTTGAGGAGACCATGGCCCATTTTGATGACCCGGGGTACTTCGACATCAGCAGGACATACTCTGTAGTGTATCATCGGTTTCTCGATCTGGACCTCTCTGGAAGGCCTGCGATCCGGGGTCAGCTTGAAGGCCCTATAAGCTTTGGTTTCAACGTAGTGGACCAGGACGATCGCCCCATACTGTTCAATGACACGGTCCGGCCCTTCATGTTTGAGTTTATGGCAAAGAGGATAAACATCCAGCTCCAAAGGCTCAAGGAACGAAACCCCAATGCCTTCATGTACGTGGACGAGCCGGGTCTCCAGTACCTTTTCAGCGCCATGTCAGGATATGACAATATTTCTGCCCATAAAGACATGCAGGCCTTTTTCTCCATGGTGGAGAGACCCAGGGGTGTTCACCTGTGCGGTAACCCCGACTGGGATTTCCTGTTGAGCCTTGACGTGGATATCCTTTCCCTGGATGTGTACAGCAACGGGGAGATATTCTCAAGCTACGGGAGCGGCATCAAGAAGTTCCTGGATCGGGGAGGCGTCCTGGTGTGGGGAATCGTCCCCACCAATTTGGAGCCCTTTGAAAGGGAGGACATGGATTCCTTGATAGGGCTGCTCACTGATGTTTGGGCAAGATTGTCAGAGGCAGGTATTGACAGGGATTACCTGCTCTCGAGGAGCCTCCTTTCCCCTGCGACCTGTTGCCTTGTAAACCCTGACAAGGAAAAGACCGTGAGCAAGGCCTTCAGCATGATCAGAGAGCTCTCGCATAGACTGAGAGACGAATACATGTACGTCTGATCCTGCTGCCTCATTTGAAATGAGCATCACTTGTTCTTTCAAAGCACAGATCTTTTACTCGACACATGAGGGCGGTATGAGGCCACCCTCCGACCTCCGGACTGCAGAATTGTGGCCCATCAGGACAGAGGATGTTGGCCTTGGACTCGAATACCCCAAATATCTCCGGTTCCGACTCCTTTCGCTCCGGAAACCACCATCCGTGCTGCACATCCACCATGCGGGGGTCCAGGATATCGGTCACATGCACACATTGTTGGCTCCGCAGACGTTGGGCG
>JAFDIC010000061.1 GCA_019308525.1 Deltaproteobacteria bacterium | reverse complement strand
AGGCGGTCATCATGATCACGTCGGTCTCCGGGTTGAGGTGCTTTATTTGTTGTAGTACATCCATACCATCCATTCCGGGCAGCTTGTAATCGAGGAGCACCAGATCAAAGTAGTCTCTTTTTAGCCCGGTAATCGCATCATCACCCTTTTCAGCCTCGCTGACCTTATGCCCCGCCCCTTTCAGGAAATCCCTGAGCAGGTTGCGCTGGGTCTTTCCATCCTCTACTATCAAGATGTTCAATGGTTTCATGGTCTTCTCACCTGTAGCCTGTGGTCTGGTTGCTTCTGCATGAAAGCCGCCTTCTTATCGCAACCAGGAGGTTGCTCCTGCAATCTCCATGAGGGTTCCTGCTCCCAAAAAGATCTGAGTTTCAATCTTTTTCCATGGGCAGTAGTATCTCGAAGGTCGTCCCATGTCCGGGGGTGCTATCTACGCGGAGCTCTCCGCCGTGTCCCCTGACTATCTCCTGGGCCAATGGGAGCCCAAGCCCGAGGCCCTTCTCCTTGGTGGTGTAATCCAGGTCAAAGATCCGGCGAACTTGCTCAGGCTCCAACCCCGGGCCACTATCTGCAATGGTAACGCACACCCATCCAGTGCCCCTTTGTGTCAATCTGATTGATATTGTTCCGCTGTGGGAGAAAGACTCAAGCGCATTTTTCACAAGATTTATCAGGGCCTGTTTCAGCTTGTGGGGATCCATGTTGACAAAAACAGGGGTTCTGCCGGCGTCGATGTCCATTGTTGCACCCCGAGACCGGGCCTCCTCTTCAAACAAGAGGCCGACTTCTTTTATCAGCGAGGCCAGGTCGTGACGTCCGACGGCCAGCTTCCTGGATCTCGAAAGACCCAAGAACTCTTCGATAATGTCATTGAGCCTCCTCGTCTCATCCCTTATCACCCCTTTCAATTGGGGGAGGTTGTCCGCATCAAGCCTTTGGGCCGCCATGCTGATTGCGTTCAGGGGATTGCGGATCTCGTGCGCCACACCCGCTCCCAGCCGTCCGAGGGCCGAAAGCCTCTCTGCGTTTTGTATTCTTTTTTCCATCTCCCGGGTCTTTGCCAGGTGCCTGTTTTGGTTTTTGTAGAGCAGCCACATGGAAACAACGGTAATGATGATCATAAAGGCCATGGAGATGAATAAGGCCCGCCTGTTTTTCTTGCGAATCTGGCCGGGCCCTTCCCTTGACAGCCCCAGCCTGACGAGGTAGTCAATACCGTTGCCTCGATGGAGCGGCAGGATCATGTCCAGATATCTCCTCCCGCTGTATGTGATCTTGTGGCTTGAAATACCTGCCTTGCCGCTGATGACCCTCCACACGAGACCCTGATCCGCGATTTCAGGTGCTTCGCCCACCTGGCCAAAGGGGCGAAGGTCTTTGTCCATGATGATCAGGTATCCAATGGCAGGTAACAGGCGGATGTCCTGAAGGGCCCTTTTGAAGGAAAACCTCAGGACCCTCTTCTCAAAAGACTTTTTATCCATGGCCAGCATGATGAATCCTTCTCCGGATTTCCTCCGGATTGTCAGTGATCGGAGCTTGTTGCTATTGTCAGGATGAGTGAAGATGTCGATCTTGACGTCACTTTGACCGGTCCACAAGGGGGTCGCCAATTGTAACTCCTCAGCGGGCACGGGCTTGTTGCTGGAGATTACCCGCCCGCTCTTGTCTAGGATAGCCAGCAACCACAAGCCTTCTCTTTGAGCGAAAGCGTCCAGTTCTTGGCCCATGTATGGTCCATTCCCCATCTGGTAATCCAACTTTTGGGCGGATTGCAGGAGATCGATAACGAATGCCTCCTGGAGAGAAAAGGCATCGTCAGAGATTGAGGGGGCGCCTTCCATTCCAAGGCCTGCCTGGTCCGACTCTAGCAATTGTCCTCTGTATATTCCGGCCACATGTTGGATGTTCGTTATGATGGACGAGCCCCTGTTTTCCATGTACTTGGTCAATGTACTGTCGACGGCACGCAGGTCCATCCACCGCATCAGGACCAAAAGGGCAATCAACAGCGCACACACAAGTGCCAAGGCCAATGGCTGGAGAAACGGCTGGGTTGGCCTTTTCCTGGGGCTTCTACGCCTGATAGCCTCCTTCAAGACTCTCATGGCCTATTTCCAGACCTCCATTTGGTCCCGGGTTGGGCTTCGGCCCGTTGCAATCGCGGCATTCCCCTGCCGTGAATAAATAGATCGCCTCATAGATTATCCTTAAGGCTTTTCGAGGGCATCATCAAGTAATGCAATCTTCGGACCTTATCCATAAGCGGATTGAGACATGCAGGACGGCCGCATGCCCAGGTCCACCAGAACTCCGAATAGCATAAGAGGTTGTTGAGAAACCTATCATTTTTCGACAAATATGTCGACAGCATTCTCCTTTTCGACATTCCTTGCCTGATTTGCCGGGATTCTTTCCTGCATAAGATCGCGCCGGATCCCGGGTCAAGAAAGGGTAAAGAAACAGCAAAGGGCCTCTGGCAAAAGGGATGCCTGGGCAAGACCGAATACTATTGCCGGGCTGTTCCGGGGAAGGTCGCTATCCTGTCCTTTATCAATCTGACCTTTTCAGCAATGTCAGGTGCCTGGGTAATAGCAGTGACCATGGCCACGCGCCGCGCGCCCTGGGCCAGGACCTGGTCGATATTTGAAAGGTCGATCCCGCCCATCACCGTGAACGGGATATGGATATTGCGTCCGATGCGGCCGATCATGTCCGGGCCCAGGAAATCAGCGGCCCCCTTTTTTGTCTTGGTGGGGAAGATGGGGCCGATATTGATGTAATCCGCACCGGATTGCTGGGCCTGGAGGGCCTCTTCAAGTGAGTGGGTTGATACACCGATAAGGAGCTGGGGTGCAAGTCTCCTAGCGACTCGCAAGGGCAGATCCTGCTGCCCGAGGTGAACCCCATCTGCATCCACGGCCAGGGCAATGTCCACGTGGTCATTGATAATGAGCAGTACGTTCGATCCGGCCGTAACTTTGCGAAACTCCAATGCCAGCCGGTAGAAGTCTCTTTCCGAATACTCCTTTTCCCTGAGCTGGATTATCCTGGCGCCGCCCTCGATCACACCTTCGAGGACTTGTAAATTGGATCTACCCGAAGACAGGGCCTCGCAGGTGACGGGATATACGTCTATTTCTTGAAACATTGCCGCTCGTGTCTGCCTGTCCATCACCCTCCGCCGAATATGCCGACTATCTCAAGCCTGTCTCCATCCCTAACAGGGGTCCTTCCCATTTCATCCCTGGATACGACCTGGAGATTGAGTTCTACGATGACCGTCTTTGGCTCCAGCCCAAGATCCTTCACAAGGTCTGCCACGGACAGGGATCGTTCAAAGCGTTTTTTTTCGCCGTTGACGATAATCTCCATGCTCGATGCTCGCTTTTCCCTCACAACAGTTCGTTCATTTGGCTGCCTCCACGAAGGCCCTGTCCCAATCTTTCCACACAGGCTCGTAACCCCTTTGCTTGATCACCTCAGCAACTACGCCGGGGGCACGATGATCAGATATATCAAACTGGGCCTCTGCTTCCGCACCCTGGGTGTAGCCTCCAGGAGCTGTCCTTGCTCCCGCGCTCATGCTGGTTATCCCCAGGGGAATCAGGTTGTCGCGAAGGGAAGGGGGTTCCCGGGTGGACAAAACCAGTCCAGCGTCCGGGAGAAAGAGCCTCAACGCAGTGAGTAGCTGCACCATGTGGAGGTCCGAGACAGGACTTGGCAGTTGATAATCACTCGCGGCCGGCCTGATTCTGGGGAAAGAGATATTGACGCGGGATCTCCAAAAATTCTTCATGAGATACCGTGCATGGAGGCCAAGGAAAAAGCCTTCCACCCTCCAGTTACTCAGGCCCAACAGGGCCCCGATACCGAGGTTTCTGAAACCCGCGACTCCGCCCCTCTCGGGTGTCTCCAGGCGCCAGAGGTAATCCCGTTTTCTTCCCCCCAGGTGAACCTCCATGTAGCGCCTCTGGTCGTAGGTTTCTTGAAACACCACGAGCCCATCGACGCCGCTAGATATAAGTTGCTCGTAAGCCTTGCTGTCCATTGGATACAACTCTATGGAAATAGAGGAAAACAAGGGCGTGAGGTTCTCAAGTATTGCCTCAAGATATGGCAGGGAGACGACCTCGGGGGCCTCCCCTGAGACAAGGAGGAGGTGCCGGAAGCCCTGTTGGTGCAAGTACCTGCCTTCCTCCTCCGCCTGTTCTGTCGTAAGTGTTAGCCTCTTCACGGGATTGGTGGAATTGAAACCGCAATAGGCACAGCGGTTGGTGCAGACGTTGGACAGGTAAAGGGGAGCGAACAGTTGTATCACCCTCCCAAAACGCTGTTGGGTCAGCCCGAGAGCCCTTTGGGCCATCTCCTCCAGGTAGGAGCTTGCAGCAGGTGACAACAAGGGGATCAAGTCATAGGGCTGGAGACGGTCCTTGGCAAGGGCCCTTTCCACGTCCGTCTCGGACGCGGCCTGGATAGCCTTTTCAAGCTCATTCCACTTGTATTCTCTCACCTGCTCGTAAAAGCTCATGTGCTCTTACCTCAAGAACCCGGTAAGGGGACTTGATGCCTCCGCCGTCTTCTGGGGCTTCCTGATCCCGGCCAGAAAGGCCTTCCGTCCCGCTTCCACTCCTCTTTTGAACGCGTCTGCCATCGCCACGGGATCACCGGCAACCGCTATGGCGGTGTTGACCAGTACAGCATCTGCGCCCATTTCCATTGCCTCTGAAGCGTGGGACGGGGCCCCGAGCCCGGCGTCCACAACCACGGGGACGTTGGAATTCTCAATGATGATTTCTATGGCATCCCTGGTCCTCAGTCCCTGCTTGGAGCCGATGGGGGAGCCCAGGGGCATTACCGTCGCAGTTCCCGCTTCCTCCAGGCGCTTTGCCAGGATAGGATCCGCGGATATGTAAGGGAGCACGATGAACCCCTCCTTTATGAGGGCCTCAGAGGCTTTCAATGTCTCCACGGGGTCAGGGAGCAGGTAGTGGGGGTCGGGCGTGACTTCCAGTTTGACCCAGGCTCCGCAGCCAGCAGCCCTGGCCAATCTGGCCAGCCTTACGGCCTCGGAGGCATCCCTGGCCCCGGAGGTGTTCGGCAGGAGCAGATACCTATCAGTGTCAATGGCCTTCAACAGGTTGTCCTGGGGGTTTGCCAGATCCACCCGCCTCAATGCAACGGTTACAATTTCAGCACCAGAGGCCTCCAGGGCCCTGGACATGGTCTCGGTCGAAGGGAATTTTCCCGTCCCCAACAGGAGCCGGGAGCCAAACCTGCGTCCGGCGATAATGAGGTCGTCCATTTCATATTTCCTTGAAGACAGGCTGTATGCGTCGAAACAGGGTTTCAAAAATGGTTTTCCAGCAAGGAACAAAAAAAGCCGTTTCCCAGCCCGGGAAACAGCCATAGTAAAGACGCCCACTTACCTTTTAACCGTTTCCCTACGCTGGCATTACCCAGATCAGGTGTCAAGGGTCTTGAATCTCAGCCCAAAAGTTGAGCACCCCTAACGGTTATTCTCTTAAATAGACTACAATGGCAAAACAGTCAAGAAGTTTCATAGCAAAGAAGTCATGTACTGGGCAAAGGGGGGCCCCTGTTCGACAAGAGTGTCGAAATCGACACCTGTTTTCGACAACCATTTCCCTTTGAAGGAACCCCTTTCACGGGCGGCTAGTCCTAGATACAAGCAAAAACAGGTGGTTATAATAAGAGGGAAATCGTGGCACAACCCATGCATTATCGGGTACCAGAAAGGAGGTGACGAGCCATGAAGAAGATCCTAGTGCTTTCAATTTTCTTGCTCCTTGCCCTGTTGGTCAACGGAGCCATTGCAGGGCCCGGAGGCGAGGGGATGGCCAGGGGTGAAAGGTCCACCTGGTTCAAAGACCTGAATCTCACCGAAGAGCAGAGAGGCAAGATCCAATCCCTGCGGCAATCCCTCAGGGATGATATTCTTCACCTGAGGAACGAGATGATCAAGAAAAGGACCGAACTGAGTCTCTTGTGGATGGAAGACAATCTTGATGCAGCAAAGATTAAGGCGAAGCAAAGGGAGATTCGCGAGCTGAGGGCAAAGATGGAAGACAGGTTGACGGATTTTCGCCTGGAATTCCGAAAGATCCTGACGCCTGAACAGCGGGAAAAGGTCCTCTCCTTGAAGTCCCGCAGAGGGTCACGTCGACCAAAGGGGGAAAGGCCGGGGGCATACCAGGAGATGAGACTAGGGCCTGCCTGGCAATAGACGACCCCATTACAAATCCCATGCATGCGTGTGCCCGGTCCTGGGCCTCCCCTGGGCCGGGCATATGAATAAGAGACGTACCCGGGATCTTCTCGGTGAAGAGGAGTCGAAAGATATCTCGAATTCGAACGCTTTCCTCTGGCTTCCGTACCTCCTTCAGCGTATCCTCGCAATATTCTTGCGTGTCTTGTTAGCCTTCTGTTGTGATATAATTACCATGTTGCCTATTGTCCAATGCCGGATCCACCATATCGCTGGTTTTCAAGAAACACCTTAGGGCGGGACAGGGCGAGAGGGATCATTTGATTGAAAACTGAAATCCATATCCTCTCCCCATGGCGGCATCCAGGAGAGGATCCGCTCAGAATTCAAAGGCTGTGGCGTGATATGCATGCAAGGAATCCAGGAGCCAGAATCCAGAATACAGAACAAGATTATCGCCAATGCCAGGCTTGCATTCTCAATTTGTTGGATCAAAACGGAGTCAAGATTTTTCTGGCTCCTTGATATAGCTGGTCGCGTCGGGACTCAGCCTCTTTCAGGGGCGAACCAGAGCCGGGCTCTCTGGACCCTGATCTTTGAACCCAGTACCAAGGATTTTGGGTAGCGAGCAAGGAGGAAGAGGTTATGGTGGCAGGTAGAAGAGCATTCATATTCCCTTCCATGGATTTTGTTCCTGTTGCCTTTCGCGCCTGCACAGGGAGCGGCAAGTTGTCCTTGAGGTCCTTCTTCCGATCAATACTCTTTTTGGTCGCTGCACTGGGACTCTTGGCCGGTTGCCGGACACCGGCAGGGTATCGGGAGGAGGCCGACATGGTCGCAACCGGGGTAATCCAGGAGGCACAAGAGAAGGCCCTGGGCAAGGCAACGCCTTTCACTATCGAACGCCCCAGCGACATCCTTCGTCGGCGCTTGCTGATCGATCAAGGCCTGCCTTACGCCAGCGAGGCATCCCTGGGTACTGACAGACTGAAGAAGATTGAGCACTGGCCTGAGAAGAACTATCCAGGGGGGGAGCCCTCCGAAGATCGAGTCGTCACGGTGCCTGAAGAAGGCCCCCTTAGGATATCCATGGTAGAGGCGCTCCAGATAGGAGCTCGGAACAACCCTGAATATCAATTCGAGAAGGAGGCCATATTCAGGGCAGCCCTGGACCTGGACCTGGAGCGGAACGAGTTCCGAAACATACTGGCAGGAAGAATCGAGGGATTCATAGAGACGGATTCGAGCGGCAAGAAAACCGTAACGGGTGCAGAGGTCGGCGGCGGACTGGAGTGGAGCAGGAAGCTCAAGAGCGGTATAGAGTTCAGTACGGCTCTGGCACTGGATGTGGTTAAACTGCTCACCCAGGATAATTCTTCGACCCTGGGAATAGTGGGAGATGCCTCTATCACGATTCCTCTTTTAAGGGGGGCGGGGCGGCAGATCGTGACTGAACCGCTGACGCAGGCAGAAAGGAATGTCCTTTATGCCATATGGGAATTTGAGAGGTTCAAGAAGACCCTGGCCGTAGACATCGCCAAGAATTATCTGGAGGTGCTTCGACGCCTGAGCGAGGTGGAGAATGCCGAGGAGAACTACCGCAACCTGATTTCATCCACGCGGCGTACGCGAAGGATGGCGGATGCAGGGCGGGTTTCGGAGGTGCAGGTCGACCAGGCACGCCAGAACGAGCTGAGGGCCCGGAACCGGTGGATCAGGGCACAGGAGGACTACAAGAGGAGCCTGGATTTTTTCAAATTCCTCTTGGGCCTGCCCCCTGACGCCGAGCTCCTCCTGGACAGGGGTGAGCTGGATAAACTGGTTGCTGAAACCTCCGGCATCATAGAGGAAATAGCTCGCGAAAAAGTGCGCAAGGAAAGGGAAAAAGTGCAGCCTGCTGATGCCCCGATCCAATTGTCCATGCCGGGAAGGGAAGGGGCCGGCCCTCTGGAGATGGATCCTTCCCGCGCCATCGACCTGGGTCTGAAAAACCGCCTGGACCTGAGGGTAGCCGAAGGAAAGGTCTATGATGCACAAAGAAAGGTAGTCGTAAGGGCGGATGCCCTGAGGGCGGAGGTGACCCTGCTGGGAAAGGCAAGGCTTGGTGAACCCCGATCCATTGATACCGCTCATTTGGATAATGCCAAGCTCAGGGCGGAAAAGGGCATCTATTCCGCCCTGCTGACCATTGACCTTCCCTTTGAACGAACCGCCGAGAGGAACGCTTACAGGAAGAGTTTCATAGACCTGGAAGACTCCGTGCTGAACCTGCGGGAACTGGAAGATAAGATCAAACTCGCGGTCCGTGACAGGCTGCGCGCCATGTTCGAGGCCAGGGAGGCAAGGAAGATCCAGGCAAGGGCCACGCTTGTGGCAGAGAGGCGGGTGAAAAGCACGGCACTGTTCTTTGAGGCAGGCCGTATCCCGATACGGGATGTCCTTGAGGCCCAGGAGTCGTTGATCAATGCCAAGAACGCATTCATTTCAGCAGTGGTGGATTACAGGATAGCGGAGTTGGAATTTCAGCGGGACACTGGTGTCCTCAGGGTTGACGAAAGGGGATTGTGGCAGGAATATAGTCCCGAGATGGGTTTCTGGTTGGAGGGATTGGAATGAACGACAAGAAAAAGAATTCCTGGTCTTTGAGGAGCAGGAAACTCTACATATTGACTGGCCTTGTTGTGGTTGCAGCGCTTGCGGTGAATTACCTGGTGGAGTTGAGGTCATCCAAGGTAAAGGAAGGAGGGGAGAAAGAGATTGCGACATTTGTCGTCCGGCGAGGTCCCTTGAAAATCAGCGTCACTGAATCGGGCACCATAAAGGCCAGGGAGCAGGTGGTGATCAAGAACGAAGTGGAAGGGAAGACCACCATCCTTTACCTCATACCGGAAGGCACCAGGGTCAAGAAAGGGGATCTGCTCGTAGAGCTGGACGCCAGTTCCCTCCTGGACCAGAAGATAGACCAGCAGATTCGGGTGCAGAATGCCGAGGCGGCCTTTATCAGTGCCAGAGAAAACCTGGAAGTGGTCAAGAACCAGGCCGAGGCCGATGTGGACAAGGCGAAACTGGCCTACAAGTTCGCCAAGGAGGATCTGAAGAAATACGTGGAGGGGGAGTACCCTAACCAGTTGAAAGAGGCCGAGGCGAAGTTGACCCTTGCAAGGGAAGAATTGACAAGATCTCAGGAAAAACTGGAGTGGTCAAGGCGCCTTTTCAATGAAAAGTATATATCCGAGACCGAGTTCAGGACAGATGAACTGGCAGTAAAGAAAAACACCCTGAACCTCGAGCTTGCCAAGAACGACCTGGAGTTGCTCAAAAACTACACCCACAAGAGGAGGCTGGATCAGCTCAAGAGCGACCTCAAACAGGCCAGGATGGCCCTGGAGAGGACGATCCGCAAGGCAAAGGCGGACGTGGCCCAGGCAGAGGCAAACCTGAAGGCGAAGAAGGCGGAGTTCGAGCGGCAAAAGGATAAATTAAGGAAAAAAGAAAGGCAGATAGAAAAGACAAAGATCTATGCCCCTGCCGATGGTCTCGTGATCTATGCCACCAGCGCCCAGAAGGGTGGCTTCAGGCGCAGGGTGGAGCCCTTAGAGGAGGGCAAGGTGGTGAGGGAACGACAGGAGTTGATCCACCTTCCGGTCGGCAGGGCTGCAAAGGCAGAGGTGGCAATACACGAGTCGAACCTTGAGAAGGTTCGCGTGGGGCTTCCGGTGAAGGTTACGGTCGACGCGCTACCTGGAAAGGTGTTTTTCGGCAAAGTGGCAAGGATAGCACCCCTGCCTGATGCACAGAGCGCTTTCTTGAACCCGGATCTCAAGGTCTATGACACGGACATTTTCCTGGACGGGTCGAGCGATGAGCTACGTAGCGGAATGAGCTGCAAGGCGGAGATCATCGTGGAACAATATGAGGAGGCCACCTACGTCCCGGTCCAGGCGGTACTCAGGATAGGAGGCAGACCCACGGTTTACGTGATGAATGGGGAGTCATTTGAACCGAGAGAGGTGGAGATAGGCCTGGACAACAACCGAATGGTACACATCATCCGGGGACTTGAACCAGGAGAGATCGTTTCCCTGAGTCCTCCTCTTTCTGAGGCCTCTCTTGAACCGGCAACGGATGGAGACAAGATCATAAAGGGACTCGGGCCCATAAGAACGGGACCGACTTCATCATCTGCTCTACAGCCCGGGCAGGCTCCCGACAAGAAAGGGGAGGGGATTCGGGGGACAATTGATAGGCCCCGCCCCAAGCCCTCAACGGGGGCAGGAGGAATCCCAACCGGGGAGCGGGAAGGGAGATTGAAGAGGTTGCAGGACCTTTCCCCTGAAGAGAGGGAGAAGAGGCGCAGATTTCTTGAGAGCCTCTCACCCGAAGAGCGGGAGAGGTTCCGCAACATGTCAAGGGAGGAGAGGAGGAGGTTTGTAAGGGAAAGGATGACAGGACAGTGAAAGGAAGGGTTTCTCCGGATGACCGGTTCTTCCGAAACAGACAATGAAATTGTAAGACTAGTTGATGCCTACAAAGTCTACCAGATGGGGAGGCAGGAAGTGAGGGCCCTGGCAGGGGTCAATGTCTCCTTTGAACGGGGGAGCTTCAGTGCCATCATGGGGCCAAGTGGTTCGGGCAAGAGCACCATGATGAATATCCTCGGGTGCCTGGATCGCCTGACAAGGGGTGCGTACTTCCTTGAAGGAGAAAATGTCAGCACCCTGAACGACGACGCCCTCAGCGAGCTGAGGCTTAGGCACCTGGGGTTCATATTCCAGAGCTTCAACCTGATCCCCCAGTTGACGGTGCAGAGAAACATCGAGTTGCCCCTCTATTACCTGGGTTGGGATGCCTCCCGAAGCGCCCAGAGGGCGAAGGAGCTTGCATCTCTAGTGGGTCTCGAAGAAAGGCTGGACCATCGCCCGTCAGAGTTGTCAGGCGGTCAAATGCAGAGGGTTGCCATAGCCAGGGCCCTTGCCAATGATCCAGAGATCATCTTTGCAGATGAACCAACAGGGAACCTTGATACTGCGACTGGAGAACAGATCATGGAATTGCTGGTTCAACTCAATGCCCAGGGCAAGACCATCATCATGGTAACCCACGAATCCCACATAGCGGCCTTTGCCAAGAGAAGCATCCACATGAGAGACGGTGTCATAGAGGGTATAGAGGAGTAAGGGGATGAAACAGGCCAGGATAGTCCGCAATATCCTTCTGGGCATCGATAACCTGCTGCTCCATAAACTGCGATCTTTCCTCACGATGCTAGGAGTGGTGTTCGGTGTGGGTAGCGTGGTAGCCATGCTGGCCGTGGGCGAGGGTGCCAGCAAGGAGGCCCTGGACCAGATAAGGAAGCTCGGGAGTAACAACATCATCATTACAGCGGTCAAGGCGGTGGAGGATGAGAGCACCGGCACCACCAGGACTTTCATGGTCATCTACGGGCTCACCTATGATGACCACAGGCGCCTGGCAGAAACAATCGGTACCATAAAGAGGACCGTCCCGGTGAAGATCATCCGGAAGCAGGGTCGGATGGGAGAGAGAGTGCTTGAACTGAGAGTGGTGGGCACAACACCCCTGTGGTTCGACCTGGTGAGGCGAGACATCATTGCCGGCAGGGTCCTTTCCCCCAGGGACATGGAAAGAAAGGCTCCGGTTGCGGTGCTCACGGAATACGGGGCCAGGAGGCTCTTTGCGACGGAGAGCACCATCGGCCAGACGCTTCGCATAGGCGGGGATACCTTCAGGGTAGTGGGAATCGTGAAGAGTGAAGGCGGTACTGCTGCCAACATCCAGATCCCGGACCAACAGGTAGACGCATATATCCCCATCGATGTAGCGCGCGTTTACTACGGTGACATCAGCTTTCGCTTTCTATCCGGCTCATTTGAAAGAGAAATGGTGGAGCTTCACCAGATCATCGTCGAGGTGGACCAGAGGGAGAACGTGGAAAAGACGGCCCTTGCAATAGAGCGGATGCTGAAGAAGTTTCACAAGAAAAAGGACTACGCAATAAGCGTTCCCCTGGCACTTCTAAAACAGGCGGAAGCCACCAAGCGGACCTTCAATATCGTTCTGGGGTCAATAGCGGCTATCAGCCTTCTGGTGGGAGGTATAGGGATAATGAACATAATGCTGGCCTCGGTGACCGAGAGAACAAGGGAGATAGGTATCCGTCGCGCCATAGGGGCCAAGAAGAAGCAGATCATAACCCAGTTCCTGATCGAAACGGTTGTCCTGTCAACCCTGGGCGGCATTCTGGGGATAGGGATAGGTATTCTGATACCCAGGATGATCACTTACTTTGCGGGGATGCCCACCATCATAACCCCCTGGAGCATCATGCTGCCGCTTTTCATCAGCGTGGCAATAGGCGTGATCTTCGGCCTCTATCCCGCCGCACGGGCCGCAGAGGTGGACCCCATCGTGGCCCTCCGGCACGAATAAAGATCCTTGGCCTTTAACCGCCCATGGTTATGGGAAGGAATACGACCCTGTCCCCGTGCTTCAAGGTCGTTTCCATGCCCTGGAGGGTTTCGTGGTGGAGGCCGTTGACAAGGATTGCGTGGCTGTTCCCCAGGTCCAGGGCATTGCGGAACCTCTCCCCATGGACATCAAATAGGTACTCCAGCAGGTGGCGGAGTTTTGCCCCTTCGTCCAGGTTGACCTCCTCCCGGGCCAGGCCGGTTAGGTTGCGCAGGGTGGCAAAATATAAGGTTTCGATTCGCATGGGTCATCCGCAACGGTCCTTCCAATTGGCGCCGGGGTGCGTTCCCGACTACTCCTTAAG
>JAFDIC010000060.1:13087-17871 GCA_019308525.1 Deltaproteobacteria bacterium | reverse complement strand
AGCCCTGCGGGAGTGGTCGAGAGACTTCTTCTGTTTCCTTGACACCTCTTCTTTCTTCACCGTAGACTTTTCTTGCCTATGATAAGTGCCTTGTCTTATCCTGTGATGGGCGTAACGGGTCGCAACGAACAAGACTCTTTTGTGGAGATGAAACAATTGGGAATAAGAATAAACATACATCCTGATCTTTTTGGGGCCACCAATGGTCAGGAAGTCGCGGAGGTGGAAGGACGCACCGTAGGGGAATGCCTCAGCAACCTCGCCGCCAAGTTCCCTGGCCTTGAAAAGAGCCTCTTTGACAAGGGCAAAGGCAAATTGCAGAGTATTTTCGATATCTGGGTCAATGGAGAAAGCGCTTACCCGGAAGAGTTGTCAAAAGAGGTCCAGGATGGTGACGAGATACACATAACAATGGTCGTTGGTGGAGGGTAATTGAAGGCTTTTCCGACCACCCGTGGCTTTCACCAAACTCCGGTCCTGGCACGCAGCTAGTGGAATTGCGACACCTCTAGACACTCCCGCTCCCAAAATGTCTATTTCGACCCGGCCAGGGATGCAGGCAAGCTTGACATGGTGTCTGCCAGCGGTAAAGGGCGCTACATGCGCCTCCATGGTTGCGGATCATGGCCTGCAAGGGCAAGCACCTTAAGGATAAAAAATGTCTTGACAAGGTATTAACGCCTTCATAATATTATCAAACGATCGTTTAGCATCTGTGAGGACAAGTCGGCCAATGAGCAAGGAATCAAACATCAATGGACTCTTGGAGCCCTTTCAAGTCCTGGACATGACTGACCAAAAAGGAAGCTTCTGTTCAAGTATCCTGCTGCACCTGGGAGCCTCTGTCACCCGTGTCGAAAATCCCGGGACCCCCAGGGATTTCTGGTGGTGGGGCTATAACAGCCAAAAACGGATCATCCATGTTGATATTGAAAGGGATACTGACAAGATCCTGGAGCTGGCAGCCGGGGCCGATTTTCTTGTTGAATCATTTTCGCCGGGATACATGGACGGAATAGGTCTGGGGTATTCGGTTCTTAGGAAACTGAATCCCAGGCTCATATATACCTCCATCACCCCCTACGGGCAAACAGGTCCTTATAGAGACTATAAGGCCTCTGACCTTGAGATTATGGCGATGTCCGGAGTGATGTACGTGCTCGGAGACCCGGATCGCCCCCCTGTAAGAATAAGCTTCCCTCAGTCCTTCCTCTTGACATCCGCAATAGCAGCCGTCGGAACCTTGATCGCACACCACTGGAGAGAGGCAACCGGCGAAGGCCAGCATGTCGATGTCTCTGCCCAGGAGAGCCTTTACGATGTGCTCATGCAGGCCCCTTACTATTACAAATGGTTCGGCAACAACCCCACTCGAACAGGTAGGTTCCGTCTCGGTGTATCCGGCGGCATTTTTCTTCATCCTATGATCTGGAAATGCAGGGACGGCCATGTGGCATACATGATGCAGGGAGGTAAGCTCGGCGCCTATTCAAACAGCACCCTGGCAAAATACATTGATATGGAAGGCACCCTGCCCGATCACGTGCGGCAGATTCAGTGGGAAGAGCTGGACATGGCCCAGATGACCCAGGAAAAGATGGAAACCATTTGGCAACCCTTTGCCGAATTCTTCGCCCGGCATTCGGTGAAGGAGATTTACCAGATAGCTCTCAAGGAACGCATACAACTTTTCCCCGTAAACACGGTGAAGGACATCATCGAGGACGAACAGCTTGAGGCGCGTAAGTACTGGGTCCCAAAAAAGACGCCCGAGCTCGACAGGGAACTCAAGTTTCCAGGCCGCCTGGCCAGGCTAACGTTTCCTGATCAAGATGCTCCGGACAGGGAAGAGGAAGTCCCGGGCCAGGCCCCTCAAGACCTGCCGCTCCAAGGCCTCAAGATTGCCGATTTTTCCTGGGTTGCAGCAGGCCCCTGGATTACCACCTGGCTGGAAGGTTATGGGGCAGAAGTCATCAAGATCGAATCCATAAACAGGCTTGATGCCACCAGGGTATCGGGCCCCTACCTGGACAACAGGCCCGGGCCCGATCGCTCCGGCATGTTCCTGGTGTTCAACGGAGCCAAAAAGAGCATTACCTTGAATCTCAATAACCCGGGTGGAAGGGAAATCGCGCGAAAACTGGTCAAGTGGGCCGATGTGGTGGTCGAGAGTTTTGCCCCGGGTCAGATGCGCAAGTGGGGGTTGAACTATGAAGAACTTTGCAAGCTGAATCCGAAGATTATCATGCTCAGCGCATCCATGATGGGCGCCACAGGGCTCCACGCGGCACAGCCCGGCCTGGGACTCCAGTTGACCTCCCTTGCAGGGTTTACATATCTTACTGGATGGCCTGACAGGGACCCACCCTATATCTGGGGAGCCTACACGGATATCCCCGCTTCCAGGGTAGGAGCCGCTGTCCTGCTGGCTGTCCTTGATTACTACCGGCGAACCGGCAAGTCCTGTCATATTGATCTTTCCCAGTATGAGGCGAGTCTCCATTTTCTCTCGCCCTTGATACTTGAATTCCAGGTGACAGGCAACCCGGGCAAAAGAATGGGCAATCGTTCCCCTGTTGCATCTCCCCATGGTGTATTCCCTTGCAAGGGAGATGACAGGTGGTGCGCGATATCCGTGTTCAGCGAAGAGCAATGGCGCGCGCTGTGCACTGTCATGGGGAGACCCGGGATAGCAGAAGACCCAAGGTTTTCCACCCTGCAAAAGAGGAAGGAGAATGAAGACGAACTCGAAGACCTTATTGCGTCATGGACGAGGGAACTTGCGCCCGAAGAGGTGATGAGCATACTTCAGGATGCTGGCGTAAATGGCGGAGTTGTGAAGACATGCGGGGACCTTTACCGTGATCCCCAGTTTGAGCACCGAGGACATTTCATCCCCGTATCCCACCCCGAGGTGGGCGAATATGAGTATTTTTGCACAGGTTTCAGGCTCGACAAGGTCCCCGTCAGAGCCGGAAGGGCCCCGTGCTTAGGAGAGCACAACGAATACGTTTGTACCGAGATACTCGGCATGACGGATGAGGAGTTCATCGGGTATCTCACATCAGGGGCCATGGAATGATGAGCGTCCCTCTGTATGGTGGAGAGAGAGTAGAACCTGAGGGAATCGAGATTCTTGTGCTGGAATAACAGCACAGCCTATTTTGAGAATATGAGAAAAGGAGAAGAAGAACATGGAAAAAGATATTTCGAGCATGCGGAGCGCCTTGGAATTCTTGAAGGCAGAGGGCGATGTGTTGGAGGTCAAGGAAGAAGTGGATCCGATCCTGGAGATATCCGCAATTACCAAGTCCTTTGACGGAGGGCCGGTCCTCTTCTTTGACAACATAAAGGGATACCCCGGTGTGAGTAACGTGTCGAATGTCATGGCCAACGAAGGCATTTATCCCAAGTTGTTCGACGCGTCGAACGACAAGGAAATGATGCGACGCGCCCACCATGCATTGCTTAATCCTATCCCCCCGAAGGAGGTTGACGATGCGCCCGTGCAGGAGGTGGTCATTACAGATGATATCGACGTCTTCAAGACCCTGCCGATCTTGCTTCATACCGAAGAGGATGCGGGTAGGATCCTGGGTGGTCTCAATGTCCTCATTTCCGGCAAATATTTTGATGGAGGATATGAAATATCCTTCAAGCGCACCCATTTCCAAAAAAAGGATTGGGGAACCATCATGGCTGGAGACTCGACTCACATAGGCAAAATAATCAAGAGATTCAGGCCCGAGCCCATTCCTGTAACCCTCAATCTCTGCACCCCGCCTGCGGTTCTCCTGGCTGCTGGGGGGACTTATCTCCACGCGATGATTCCCTTCGGCTCGGACGAATTGGGTTTTGCAGGCGGTCTTCAGGGATATCCTGTGGAAATCGTCAAGGCAAAGACCGTTGATGCTTACGCCATAGCCCAGGCAGAATGGGTGGTGGAGGGATACATCGAGACAGCCCCAACCCATTGGGAGAGCGAAAAGGCGGCCCAGGCAGGCAAATGGGAGGTCGCCCCCTTCTTTCCCGAATACACGGGCTATCTCGGTGGTTCTGTAAAGACAAGCGGCTTGAGGGTCACAGCCATTACCCATCGAGAAGAGCGCCCGATCTTCTATTCCCCCCTTGCCCACTCCTTCGAAGGAGAGAACCTGATGCGACCATTCCGTGCGGCTTCCATGTACGAATGGGCCCGTCGAATCACGGACCCTGCATTTATCGCGGACGTCAATGTATTGCAGGGACAGAAAGGCCTCCTCGGAGTTGTTTTCCAGGTCAGCAAGTCAAAGCCAAGGTTTGAAGGTTATCAAAAGACCCTCCTCTATAACATCCTTACCCTCCCCGAGGCTCCCCAGGTCGGAATCGCTGTGGATGAAGACGTTGACATTTACAGTGCCGAGGACGTTATCTGGGCCATGACCACAAGGGTCAACCCCGAAACCGGGATCGTCAGAGGGTGGGGCGACAGGCACAGGCAAGGTAACCCCATGGAAGATCTTTCTGAGGTGAGCGGCCTTCAAGGCTTTTACGGCATTGACGCTACGGTGCCCTTCGACCATCCCTTAAAGATGGTCTTCAGGCAGGGGAAGTATCCCGTGGACAAGATTGATCTCAAGAAGTGGTTTAGCGACGAAGAAATCACAGCGGCAAGGAATCGCCAGTGTGAGTATGCCAAGGTAATCGCGAAGCGAGGATCTTGATCCCGGGCCGCGTTCTGCCAAAGCCGTGGAGGTTGAGAGGTTGTGTCCGCCGGCAGGCCCTGAGGGCGGCCTATCTAGTCA
>JAFDIC010000060.1:0-13028 GCA_019308525.1 Deltaproteobacteria bacterium | reverse complement strand
TGATCCTTCTTCGGGTGTTCACTCGGAGCCTAACCTGTGCTAGGATGATAATGCAGCCTCCACCCGGTGTTACAGGCAGATAGATTATTTGAGAAAGGGGGACCCCACTCATGAGTCAAGCTCATAAAGCAGAAATGATGGTAAGATGCAAGAACTGCATCAAGCGATTTGAAGTCAAAGCAAAGGTGCAAACAGCCAAGTGCCCTCACTGCGGTGTGGAATACCGTATATCCTGGCCTAAACCTGACCTGCCCTACATAAGGGGCTTGGTGAAAAAAAAGTAGCTCGTTCCCTATCCCAAGGAGGAATTTGATGCAAGAACAAAAGATCGGGTATGTAGACCTCTCTACAGGCGAAATCGAGGCAAAGGAGATTCCGGAAATCATGCGCCGTAAGTTCCTTGGAGGGCGGGGAATAGACATGTACTTGCTCTATAACCACATCGAGCCCGGTTGCGACCCCCTGGGTCCTGAAAACGTGTTCGTGGTCAGCGCCGGGATCTTGGGGGGGACCCTTGCACCTTCTTGTTCCCGATTTCACGTGGGCGCCAAATCCCCTTTGACCGGCTTCATAGGCAGCGCCAACAGTGGGGGGTATTTTGCCCCGGAACTCAGATTCGCCGGGTTCGACCATATCCTTGTAAAAGGAAAGGCGGATCACCCCGTCTATCTCTTCGTAAATGATGGCAGCATTGAGATCCGTGATGCTTCCCATATCTGGGGACACGATAGTGTGGAGACCCAGGAAATGATCAAGGAAGACCTGAATGACCAGCAGGTGATATCCATATGTATTGGCCAGGCAGGAGAGAATCTCGTTCGGTTCGCCAACGTCAGAACGGGACAGAAAAACACCGCGGGAAGGACGGGAATCGGGGCGGTCATGGGATCCAAGAACCTCAAGGCCATAGCAGCCCGCGGAACTCTGGGTGTTGAAATCGCTCACCCAGACGAGGCATTCGAAGTCTACGAAAAAATGCTCAAACTTGTCTTGAGGAGCAAGGCAACACGCGCCATTCAAGAATATGGAACCATGGTAACCTTTAATACGGCAAACACCTCGGGGCAGATAAGAGTAAAGAACTTCATAACTAATACACTGGAGGACTCAGAACAGCTGGAACCCGAGTATTTCTACGAAAACTACACCATAGGTATGGCAGGGTGTTTCGGATGTCCCATTCACTGCCGGCATAAATACATAGTTCCTGAAGGGCCCACCGCAGGCACATATACCGAGGGCCCTGAATATACCACCCTTGGCTCCTTTGGAACCGAGCTTTACTGCAAGCGGATTGAGACGGTCCTCAAGGGAAACCATTTGGCGAACCTGTACGGGTTCGACACCCTGGAGTTCGGCAGCATGGTTGCCTGGGCCATGGAGCTTTACGAGAAAGGGCTCATCGATGACAAGGTCACGGGTGGTCTCAAACTGGAATGGGGGAACGAGGACGTCATCTTCGAGCTGGTGGAGCAGGTCACATTCCGCAGGGGTTTCGGTGACATTCTTGCTGAGGGGCCCAAGAGGGCCATTGAAAAGCTCGGCGAGGAGACCGCATATTACAACATAAACATCAAGGGCATGAGTAATCTTCACTCCGACGAGAGGGCGATCCCGGCCTTCGCCCTGGGGATCGGCACGGCCACCAGGGGGTCGGACCACTTGAGGAACCGGCCGGTGACGGATCTCTTTAACTTGCCCAAGAAGGTATTGAAGGACCATTATGGTTTTGATGTTGTCAATGACTATTCTGCCTATGAAACCAAAGGCAAGGTCATCTGGTGGCATGAGACCTATAACCCCATAACCGACTCGGTGGGGATCTGTAGGATAGCCACGATTACTTTCAGCCTTAACAGGCTCAACTTCAAGGAGTACAGCGAGCTCATCCGCGTTATGACCGGGATGGAATTCACGGTCGAGGAATTGCAGGAAATCGGGGAAAGGATCTACACCCTGGAACGCCTGTTCAATATTCGAGAAGGAGCGACGAGAAAGGACGACTATCCCTCTGATCGCTATTTCAAGGAACCTACTCCGGCAGGACTTCCCAAGAATCAAGGCAAGACCATCGACCGAAAGAAATATGACATGATGCTGGACGAAAACTACGCGATGCACGGCTGGAACAAGAACGGGGTACCCAAGAAGGAGACGCTTGTCAAACTGGGCCTGGACAAGGAACCCTCACACATCATTTGAGAGCGAGGAACCTATACTATGGAAAAGACGATCATTGTGGATCCAACCAAGTGCACGGGTTGCAGGACATGCGAGCTGGTCTGCTCGGTCAAAAAGGAAGGGATGGCCAATCCCTCGAGGGCCCGCATAACTGTGATCCGTTTCGAGGACATCGTGTTTGAAGTACCTATGCTCTGCCAGCAATGTGCTGACGCGCCGTGCATGGGCGTATGCCCGGTAAAGGCCATAAGCCGCGATAGGGAAACCGGAGTGATCCACGTGGACCATGATCGCTGTATCGGTTGTAAGTCCTGCATGGCCATATGCCCCTTTGGTGCTATGGGGTTTGATCCCAGGGACAAGCGGATGTTCAAATGTGACCAGTGCGGTGGGGACCCGACCTGTGTAAAATTTTGTGAACCCCAAGCCCTGCAATACGTAGACGTTTTCTCCGTGAGAGCCAGGAAGAGTTGGGACCGGGCACGGAACGTCTCGGATATCGCCCGAAAATTTCACCCGGAATCTGCGCGCATGGATTTGGCTTGAGGTGAAAGCAGGCAGGGGGGGGTTTTGGATCATCTTCAGAAAGGTAACGCCTTTTGTATGAGACACGGACCATGAAGGAGATCAGGATACACGGTAGAGGCGGACAGGGAGCGGTTACAGCCGGTGACATGATAGTAACCGCAGCCGTCCTGGAGGGCAAGTACGGCACCAGCTTTCCCCTTTACGGGGATGCAAGGCGTGGCGCACCGGTCGTGACGTTCCTGGCAATCGACGATGTACGAATAAGGCAAAAGACAAGGGTCTATACACCCGATTGCCTTATAGTTCTAGACCCCCGCCAATTCAAATGGCCCCAGACTTACGAGGGCATCAAGCGGGGCGGCATGCTTATACTTAACTACGGCGAAAAGCTGTCAGAGCGACCACACTCCTGCATCACCCGCGCAGGCACGGTGGATGCCACGAAAATAGCCATGGAGGAAATCGGTATTCCCGCATTCAATACTTGCATACTGGGTGCCTTTGCCGCAACCACGGGTTGGGTGAAACTCGATGCGGTCCTCTTTGCAATAGAAAAGACATTCTCCGGAGAGCTTGCGACCAAGAATATCAGGAGTGCGGAAAGGGGCTACCGGGAAGCGCATATCCAGGAATGGCCCCTGAAAGATGATCAAACCAACCAAAGAGGGCCATAAATGGAATTTCGAAGCAAATACGAGAACTCCTGGTTCAAGGCGGGTGAAACCCTGGGTAGGCCTGTGAGCGGTTGGCGTTACACCCGTCCTTACTTGGACCCTGACAAATGCAATCGGTGCGGCTGGTGCTATCTTTATTGCCCCGGGGGTTGTATCAAGGAAGAAGGGGAGGTCTATGTCATTAATTTCGACTTCTGCAAAGGATGCGGTATATGTGCCAATGAGTGTCCCAAGAAAGCCATAACCATGGTGAAAGAGGAAAGTGAATCATGAGCGTTGCTCCCGAGATCAAAAGGAACGTAGAGGTATGCGACGGTAATAAGGCTGTAGCTCACGCAGTCTTGCTCAGCCGACCCGACGTCGTGGCCGTGTATCCCATCACTCCCCAATCCGCAGTGGGCGAGTGGCTCTCCCGCTGGCACGATGAAGGCAGACTTGACGCGGAAGTGGTTCGTGTCGAAGGTGAAAATTCCTCCATGGGTGTTTGCTGCTCTGCCTCCCTGACCGGAGGCAGGGTGTTTACCGCGACTTCGTCCTGGGGTTTGCTCTTCATGACAGACGGGCTTCATTACGCAGCCGCCTACCGGATTCCCGTTGTCATGACCAATGCCAACAGGGAAACACCGGGAATATTCACCATTGGTAACAGCTCCCAAGACATGTGGTCCATGAGGGATACCGGCTGGGTTCAGATAAACGTGGAAGACAATCAGGAGATCCTCGATTCTGTAATAATGGCATACAGGATAGCCGAGGATCCCGAGATACTGCTCCCCGTCATGGTCTGCTACGACGGCTTTTACCTCTCCTATCGGAAGGACCCCCTGGAGATCCCCGAACAGGGCCTTGTGGACAGGTTCCTGGCTCCCCTGGAGAAATCCAAGAGGATGGTGGTTTCACCTGATAATCCGATGATCTTCGGTGTGCCGAGCTTTTTCCCAGAGGACGAAGGGGAAGGTTGCACGGAGTTTCGGTACAAGCACAGTGCCGCCCTTGAAAGGGTCAAAGGGAAAATCGACGAGGTGGACAGGGAATTTGAAGCCCTCTTCGGCCGCGGTTACGGCGGACAAATCGAAGAATACAGGACGGAGGACGCGGAAATAGTTCTAGTAGCCACGGGCAGTTGTGTCGGCACTGCAAAGGTGGTGGTGGACCAGGTGAGGGACGAGGGTGTCAAGGCCGGAGTCATAAAGGTCAAGCTACTTAGACCCTTTCCCAGGGAAAGACTGGCCCAGGCCTTGAAGGGTAGAAAGGCGGTGGGTGTCATTGACCGCAGCGTGTGTTTCGGATACCATTGCGGACACCTCTACATGGAGGTAAAGGCTTCAATCGCATTCGGTTCCCTCCCGACCGACATTCCGACGCTGAACTTTATCGGTGGGCTTGCCAATCTGGATATATCGACCGAAGACATCAAAAGGACTATTGAACTTACAAAGGCTGCATCCCGCGGGGAGAGCTTCAAGGAAGTTACCTGGCTCTCCCTGGAATGACGGATGGCCGTTTGAAGAGGATGAACATGAAAGGTGTCGCCAAACGTATTGCCGATCATTTCAAAGAGGATTTGTTGGCCTCAGCGACCTCCCTGTGCCCCGGCTGTCCTGCCGAGCTTGCGGCCAGAGTGATGCTCAAGGTGCTGGGGAAAAACGTCATTACTTTCCGCACGCCTGGTTGCCAGCCCATTTTCATGTCCAGGGTCGCAGGGATACCCTGCTTGATGACCCACATAGCGTCCAGCATGACCGGTGCCAGCAGGTACCTTCGCAAGATCGGCAGAGATGATGTCATATGTGTGTGTTTTGTGGGTGACGGCGCAACCGCTGACGTGGGCTTTCAACCCCTTTCGGGTGCCGCGGCCAGGGGAGAGCACATCTTGTATATATGCAATGACAACGAGGGGTACATGAACACGGGTATCCAGTGCAGCAGTGTGACTCCCCGGGGCTCCTGGACGAGCACCACCTGGGTGGGAGAGAGGAGTCGCGGCAAAAGCAGCGAGGGCAAATACATGCCCCTGATCATGTACATGCACGGCGTCTCCTACGTGGCAACAGCAACCATGGCCTATTACGAAGATTACGTGCTCAAACTGCAAAAGGCCAAGGAGGCTGTCAAACGCGGGATGGCTTACATCCATATCCACACACCCTGTTACACGGGATGGAGGGCGCCCGTGGAAAAGGGAATAGAGATGAGCCGCCTGGCGGTTCAGACCAACTACTTTCCCCTCTGGGAGGCGGAAGACGGTATGCTGCGGTTCACCCACAGGGTCAAGAGGCCCAAACCCCTTAAGGATCTCTTGAAGTACCAAAAGAGGTTTGCCCACGTCACCGAGCAGGAGCTGGAAGGCCTCAGACAGACCATCGACAAACGGCTTGACCTTCTTGAACGACTGGCAGAAGGATAGTCCACACTTGGAAGCATCGGGGGTTGCGCTGAATGGATGTGATTTCAAAGGGAAGCGTCAAGGAAGATACATGGCTTCGGACCATTTGCACGGGTTGTTACGCCCACTGCGCGGTCAGGGTTCACCGCGTCGACGGCGTCGTAGTCAAGGTAGAGGGCGATCCCGAATCGGTGAAGGGGGCCCGCGGCGGGGTATGCGCTAAGTCTTCATACATGATTCAAATGTTGTATCACCCCAAGAGATTCAAATATCCCATGAAAAGAACCAATCCCAAGAAGGGTGCGGGTACGGACCCGGGCTGGAAGCGCATATCCTGGGACGAGGCCCTCGGGGAGATCACCGATAGGCTCAAGAAGCTGAGAGACGCGGGTGAGACCTGGAAGATGCTCACAATAGGAGGAGTCGGTGCGCTCCCCCTCACATCGCCCCTTTTGGGGCAAACGGGGTGGAGGAACCTGTTCGGCTCCATAAGCGGAGGGGCCGGACATTCCGTCCATTGCGGCCAGGCCTCCCATCTCGGAGCCGGAATGAACCATTGCGCCTGGTCCGTTACTCCCGACTTCCAGTACTGCAACTACGCAATACACTTCGGGGCAAACAAGGGCCTGGGGAGCGGTCATTCAGCGGCCATGCTGATGAGTCTCTCGGCGGAAGCGAGGGCAAGGGGAATGAAAGTCATTGTCTTCGACCCGATGTGCCATTTTGCAGGGGGCAAGGCCGACGAATGGTTGCCCCTCGTCCCGGGTACAGATGGGATTATCGCCCTTGCAATGGCCAACGTAATCATTAACGAGCTGGGAACATACGATGAGGACCACCTGAAGATGAAGACCAATGCCCCTTACCTTGTCAAGGGGGACGGCCGCTATGTACGGGATGATGCCGGTGAGCCCATGGTCTGGGATTCTGCGGAGGGAGTGCCCAAGGCCTGGAATGATGCTTCAATAAAGAATCCCGCCCTGGCTGGTGCCTTTGATGTGGACGGCATAGGGTGTCAAACCGTCTTTTCCATCGTCAAGGAACACCTGAGGCAGTACACTGTTGAAGATGCCGCAAGAATCAGCACTGTCCCCGCCACGGCCATAAGGCGCATCGCAACTGAGTTTGTTGAGAACGCCCGCATAGGCAGTACCATCGAAATAGAAGGGAAGAAGTTCCCGTACCGGCCCGTGGCGGCCTTCATGTTTCGCGGGGGCCAGGGGCATACAAACGGCTTTCACAATTATCAATCAGTGGATTTCCTGAACCAGCTCGTCGGGGCGGCCGACGTTCCAGGGGGCGCCCTTGGCTGGCCCGCCAGGAGCCTGGGTTATCCCGGCACAGGGACAACGTCCTTCGAACCCGTTGCCAGCAAAGACGGCTTTCTCTTCTCCACGGCATGGATGCCCATGCATGGGACTTGGCCTCATCCTGAGCCCCGGGAGCCTAAAGATCCGGCACTTTATGATATCTTCACGGCCGCTCCCCCTATGTCTACCATGCCTCTCAAGTCAGACGCCTCGGAGATATGGAAGAAATTCGGTTTTCCGGACGAGCCCTTTGAGTTCCTCCTGGTCTACTGGTCAAACGCCGCAATGACCGCTGCGAATTTCGAGGTCTGGGAAAAGAGATTCAAGAACCTCTTTACGGTCTGTTCCGCCGCGGTCCCCAGCGAGACCACCGAATGGTTCGGAGACATTGTTCTTCCCGATGTGGTCAGCCTTGAGCTCAATAACTTTGTCCCGGGCGAGGCATACGTGTTCAGCTACCCCATCGGGATGTTGGACTGGGAATACCATCCTATGCTCAGGATCGCGGAACCAGGCTTCGAACGAAGATTCATCGGGGACGTCTGTCTGGAACTGTGGGACAGGCTCAATCTCCGAGACAAGTACATGGATGTCATTGCCGGGTGGCTCGGCAGAACTGCCTGCCCTCGCCCCTGGAAACAAGGAGAAAAGCTCTCCTGGGATGAAATGACCGACAGGGTCTTGAGGGCTCGCTTCGGGGAAGAGCACGATCTCAAGTGGTTCCAGGCGAATGGGTTCACTAGGTGGAAGAAAAGGCCCGAGGAGGCTTACTGGCGGTGGCACATCAATGCCAGGGCGTCTATCTACCATGAGTGGCTGGTGGAGCATGGAGCAAAGGTAAAGGAAATCTGCCTCCCCCGGGGATACGAATTGGACTGGAAACAGTATGTCCCGGTTATCAGCTATTTCCCTGCTGCTTCTCACCAGGCCAAGGATGATGAATATGACCTCTATGCATTCGGTTACAGGGACATACTGCACAACGCGTCCACCACCCAGGAGATCCCGTGGCTTTTCGAAGTCAGCGAGATGAACCCCTTCACTTTCAATGTCGTCATGAACGCCCAGACTGCCCGGGAAAAGGGTATCCGAGACATGGACGAGGTTTACCTGGAAAACGAGGCAGGACAAAGAATCAAGACAAGAATTCATATTACGGAGGGTATACATCCCCGTTGTATCGCAATGGCACACGGCAGTTGTCACTGGCTCAAAGGGCATCCTGCGGAAGGAAAATCCGCCCTCCTGAACGCCCTCTTCATGGTGGAAGACAGGTACTTCTGCCCCATCTCCCAATCAATCGAGACGTCAGTGAGGGTTAAAGTGTACAAGAAGGAGGATGCATAGACCATGAGGTGGGGCATGGTAATAGATTTGAAAAGGTGTGTGGGCTGCTATTCCTGCACGGTGTCATGCAAGGAAGAGCACTTCCTGCCGCCTGGTATCTTCTGGAACAGGGTCCTGATCACGCACAAGGGAAAGTATCCAGTGGTCAACAAGGAAATCCTTCCTGTCTTATGTAACCATTGCAATGAGGCGGCATGCGTAGATGTATGCCCCACCGGTGCCAGCCACAAGAGGGATGACGGAATCGTTCTCGTGGACTCGGACATGTGCGTGGGTTGCAAGGCCTGCATCGTGGCCTGCCCTTACCAACACAGGAGCTTCTTCAAGTCCTACAGGCCCTACTTCAAGGACGACGGCTTTACACCCCCTGAGGAGCTGGGCATGATCCTTCGGCCTTTCTCCGAGGGTACTGCGGTAAAATGCACATTTTGCGTCGAAAAAATAGAAGATGGGATTAGAAAGGGGCTGAAGCCCGGGGTCGACTATGAAGCCACTCCTGCCTGTGTGACGGCATGTCCGGCCGGTGCGAGGATATTCGGGGACATCGATGATCCTGCAAGCGAGGTATCGAGATTGATAAGAACCAGGAAAGGGATCCCGTTCCACCCGGAGTTTGAAACCGACCCATCAGTATTCTATGTGGAATGACCTTTTCAACGCTCAGTTCTATCGGCGTAGACCGCGGACTATTGACATCGGAGGTTTGACATTATGCGGGAAGCCCCCTCCAGTGGAGCAAAAATAGAACAGGATGAATGGATCAACACCACCTGTGGTTGCTGCTATTGTGGGTGTGCCATAAAGGTGCGTCGCGTAAATGGCCTTCCTGTTAAGATAGAGGGAATCCCGGGCAGTACAATGGGAGGCGGGGGTGGCATATGCGGCAAAGGCGTCGCAGGCCTGATGTATCACTACGATCCCAGCCGCCTCAAAAAGCCCCTGAGAAGAACTAATCCGGAAAAAGGGCTGGGCGTCGATCCAAAATGGAAAGAGATATCCTGGGATGAAGCGCTGGAAGAGATATCCGAGAGGATGAAAAAGATAATCCAGGACGACCCTTACAAGATCCTGATAAGCAACCAGACCCAGAGGGCCAGCGACGGGCCCCACAACCACGTGATCAAGTATGCCCATGCATTTGGACAGGATCCCCATGTAGCCAACGGCTGCATAGTAACGGGAGGTTCAAGCCTCCATTGCGGCAACGCCGCCCACATGATGGGAGGCCTCATCCATGCCTCATGGTCCGTGGCGCCCGACTGGACATTTACCAGATATGTCCTCAAGTTCGGCGCCAGCAAGGGAACAGGCTCAGGCCACTCGGCCATGACAAACGCACGCTTGCGCGCAGAGGCCCTTGACAGGGAAATCAAGGAAGTGGTCTTCGACCCCATGTGTAACTTTGCCGGCGGAAAGGCCACGGAATGGATCCCGATCCTGCCTGGAACCGACTCTGCCGTTGCGCTTGCCATGTGCAACCATATCCTCAACGTCATGAAACAGTACGATGTCCTCTATCTCAAGGCCAAGACCAACCTCCCCTACCTGATACAGGAGGACGGGACCTATATAAGGGACCGGGAATCCGGCAAGCCCCTTATCTTTGATGAAGGGGAAGGAAAGATCAAGGCCTTTGACGCCCCGGTCCAGAGGTATGAAGATTATGCCCTTGAAGGAGAATTTGAGGTGTACGGCCTCAAATGTCACCCCGCCTTTATTGCCTTGAAAGAACACCTCAAGCAGTATGAAATTGAATGGGCCTCCGAGATAAGCACTGTACCGGCCGACACTATTCGGCGTATTGCCGAGGAATGGGTTGAAAACGCCCATATCGGCAGCACGATCACCGTCGACGGCAAGTCATTCCCTTACAGGCCAGTTTCCGCGGTCCTTTTTCGGGGTGGCCAGGGTCATTCCAACGGCATACACCAGGCCGCAGCCGTGGACCTACTGAACGAGTTGGTCGGGGCTGAGGACGTGCCCGGCGGGACCCTGGGATGGCCTTCAATCAGGCGGGCATACCCCGGAGGGCACTATGAGCGGAAGTCAAGGGTTGGCCCGGACGGCGTCATCATTCCAGGCGTTTTTTACGGCCATGACCCATGGCCTCCCAGGAAGCCCCGTGTGCCTCAAAAAAATGTGGGTTGCGTGGATTTTTGGCCCCACGCAACCTGCCCCCACATCGGCTACGTGAGGGAGAGGGAAGAGATATGGGAAAAGCTCGGAATGACCTCAAAGCCCGAGATGATCATAGGGCCCGCTTCTAACTTCATTATCAGCAACTGTGACTGGGAGGACTCCGTTGCCTATTTCAAGGACATGTTCGTGGTCCTTTTTGATATATGGGTCAACGAAACGGACGAGGCTGTGGGTGACATCATCCTCCCCGACGTATGTTACCTGGAAAAAGACTGCTGGAGCAGTGGTATCGACTCCTACTTTTTCAGCCAGAGCCCTTCATACGAGGACTGGTATGTCCATATGCAGAAGGCAGTCGCCCCACCGCCCGGTGAGGCAAGGTTTTTCATGGATGTGCTGCTCGAGATCGCCAAGAGGGTGGGATTTAGGGACAAGTACTATGAAATACTGAACAAACACTACAGTGTCGAGGATGATGAATTGAAACTCAAACCCGGCGAAGACCTTACCTGGAAAGAGATCGGGGAGAGGTTCTTTAGGTGGATATACGGCAAAGATGCCGACAAGATCTGGGAGCAGGGATATGCCACATGGAAGAAGCCCGTAGAAGACGTCTACTGGCGGTGGGAAATCTCTTCCAGGGTCCCGGTTTACATGGAATTCCTGATCCATTCAAAGCGCGAGGTTGAAAAGGTCTGCCGGGAGGTGGATCTGAAGCTGGACTATGAGCAATACACGCCGCTTCCATCCTGGTTCTGGCCCGCCAGCTACAGGGAGCTTGACGAGGAATTCGACCTTATCGGCTTCTCTTACAGGGATATCCTTCACACAAACAATACCACATACCAGAATCCCATGCTGGACGAAGTGAGCCGCCTCTGTCCTTTTACATACACGGTAACCATCCACCCCAGCCTGGGAGAAAAGAAAGGCCTTAAAGAAGGGGATGCGATCTGGATCGAAAACAGGTATGGGGCCAGGGAGAAGGGCACGGTGAAGTTTATGGAAGGCCAGCATCCGCGCACCCTCGGAATAGCAGGCCAGGGAGGTCTCGTAGCCAGGGGGAGGCCCATTGCAAAGGGAAAGGGAAGCAACTTTTGCAGGATACTCCCCAATTTCCTGAAGCACTATGATCCTGTAACGGGGAATATAGAGACATCGGTGGTCGTTAAGATCTATAAAGCTTGACTTCATGCGCTTTCCCCATATTGCCACCAGACCCTGTGCTGGTGATGAAAGGAGGCAAGAATGACCTTTAAGGTGGTAAATACCTTTGTCATCCCAGAAATAGATTATGGAGAAGAACTCCTCGAAGGGCTCGATACCAAGCTCGAAAACGGCCTGTGGGCCAGTGAAGAAGACCTGGTATTGCACTGCAAGGACGCGGACGCCGTCATATGCACTAGCCCGGCCCAGGAGTGGTCCGAAAAGGTCCTGGACTCCTTTTCCAGATGTCGCGTCATTGCAACTACCTCCATCGGATATGACCGCATACCCCTGGAGGCTGCCACCGAACGAGTCATAGCGGTCACAAACATCCCGGACTACTGTATAGACGAGGTGTCGAGCCAGGCGATTGCCCTGATGATGGCCCTTGCGCGAAGGCTGTTTCAGCTCGACAGGGAAGTGAGAGAGAACCGCACCCATTTTACGCCGGGGAACAGGGAGGCAGTTCGTGAGATCCTCAGCCCCATCCTTCGGACCCGGGATCAGGTCCTGGGTATCATCGGGTTTGGGAAGATCGGCACAGCCGTAGCCCTCAAGGCCAAGGGGCTCGGTATGAGGGTCATAGCCTACGACCCTTACGTTTTGGGAGCAATAATGCGCACCCACGGAGTTGAGCCTGTTGACCTGGACACCCTCCTGAGGGAATCCGATATCATCAGCATCAACGCCAACCTCACCGCTGAAACAAGGAACATGATCGGTGAGAGGGCCTTCAAGAAGATGAAACCCACCTGCTACCTTGTCAACACTGCGAGGGGAGGAATCGTCGACCAGGATGCCCTGGTCAAGGCCCTCCAGGATGGCGTGATCGCAGGAGCAGGCCTTGATGTTCTGGTCGTCGAGCCCATTCCGGCAAACGACCCCCTTCTCGGCATGCCCAATGTTATTCTTACCGGCCACTCGGCCTGGTACTCCACCACCGCGGATTCCCCAACGGAATACTGGCACAAGGCCATGGGCCAGGTCATAATGGCGTTGAGGGGTGAATTCCCCACATATACCGTGAATCCCGATGTAAGAAAAGACTGGCTCAAGAAATGGGAGGCATCCCAGGAGTAACGTCCTGAAGAAACCCCCTCCTCAACCTCACCATCTCCATTGCGGCCTCAATGCCTGGGAGTGAACGGCCCTTCCACTGCTCCGGCCCGGGTCTGTCAGGCAAAGGACCCTATTCCCTGGGCTTGCAAATTATCTCAAGTATCCGGGTGTCAAAGAAGGTGTGGGTGTTTGTTGCCT
>JAFDIC010000536.1 GCA_019308525.1 Deltaproteobacteria bacterium | reverse complement strand
GTCTCCCCTGCTCAAGGGGTGCTCGGGGTCCCCCTCGACTTTCACAGGGATACCCCCCTTGAGTCTTATGAGCACACCGCAGCTCAAGTCACATATACCGCAGGCACTCTTGACAGTCCTGTAATCTTCCATAATCAACCCCGCATGCAATCCCGCAGCCTTTGTCATGAGGCCACGGTCAATAATTTGTCGGTTTGCGCTACTTCCACGGCCTACAGGCACTGGAAAGAAGCGCTTAGTATGGCCCGGCCCTTACGTAACTCTTGTTCCTATTAACACCTATGAAGGGGCCTGCCAAGCAAAATTACAATAGGTTCCAAATCATCTTTGTAGCAATGCCGAGAAGGACAATACCGATAACAAGCCTCACCTGCTGGCGCTTCAGCTTTTCGGTCATAAGCCATGCGCCGATTATTGCACCAAAGGCAGACCCAAGTGCCGTGAATCCCAAAAGATCCACATGGATATGCCCAAGTGACGCATGCCCTAGAAATCCTGAAAAGGACGAAAAAATCACTATAAAGGAGGTGGTCGCGGATGCCTTCTTGGGATTGAAGCCCAGCCAGACCAGTACGGGGACGATGAAGTTACCACCCCCTACCCCCAGAAGGCCTCCCAGGAAACCGGCAAAGGCCCCCACGGAAACGCCGTAGAAAACCTGTTTCCCCCTGGATGCCTCGACCTCTTTCTGCTTTGACCTGTAGAAAAGCATCATAGCCGCTGCAAACAACAGAAACCCGGTAAACATCCACAACAGCACCTCCCGGTTGAGGCCCTTGCTGACATACGCCCCTACGGGTGAAAGGGTGGTTGCCACGATCAAGATGGGGAATGCGATCTTCCACATGACCAGCTTGGCCTTTATGAACCGATATGATGCAAAGATCATTGCAATGGAATTGAGCAGGAGTGCAGTAGCCATAGCCACATGGACCTCAATACCCAGCGCAATAAAAACAGGGATCAAAATGAATGCTGCACCCACGCCTGCGATGGTCAACAGGGTCGTGAAAATCAGAGTTATTGCACCCGCCAATGCTGAAATAATCACTTGAATCTCCTTCCTATACCTGTGCTAGCAACAAGTCTGTTCTTTACAACTTGCAATACTTCAGATCCTTGAAGAACTATCCTGACAAATCCAGTTCTGAATCTCCTGCCGGTGCCTTGCCACTGGCTTTTCGTTATCAGATAGTAGAAAGCATCTTGGGTGGTGATACACCAAAGCCAATGGGTTGCGCCGTTGAGCTGCCATCCAGTCTTATTAGCGCTCAGCACCCCGTTATGGGAGAACCTTTCTCCGACGTGTTCGCGGGCCGGTTCCGGGAAGTGGGACAGCTATCACGTTACCATAATTGGATACGAGCTCGCTATTATTTTCTTACGGATTCAACATTTGCCAAAGGTCGTTCGTCTCAAAGGGACTAATAGCCATAACTATTACGAAGCAAGGAAGGACGAGATCGGCATTTGATTATTGCTAACCGCCTAAAGTTCTCGGGAGCCATAGGACCGATCGGTTGGCACTTTGGCGTAAGCCTTTGGGGCGGCTGACAGGGCAGCAATTCCCAGAGGCGGGCTGCCTTTTTGAGGCTTGATAGAAACGGCCCCATATATTGGGCAAAAAATAAGCATATACTTCCATAATTCTAGAACTTTCGTTGACAAAAATATTGGATATTGTTATTGTGGTTTTATGGAACAGGAAGATGCGGCAAAACGATTGGGTGAGTTAGGTCACACGACCCGACTCTCCATATTTCGATATCTGGTAAAGGCAGGTCACGATGGTGTGCCGGTAGGGCAAATTAAGAAGGCGCTCGGCATACCGGGCTCCACTTTGTCTCATCACCTGTCACGGTTAGTTTCCGTGGGGCTGGTAAAGCAGGACCGGAAAAGCAGAACTCTTTACTGCAGCGCGCAGTATGATGCCCTTCAAGAATTGATCGATTTTTTGCAATCAGAATGCTGTGCCGGTATAGAAGGTTGTAAGTAGGTAATCGCCGAAAGAGAGTCGGCGTTTTTTTGGAGATAATAATTCCACTTTTCTAGAACTATAGATCTTCCGGATTCTGAAAGGAGGAAATGAGTATGGACGATATAACTCAAAGAAAAATAAACGATCAAAAGGAAACTAAGAGTTCAGGATGCTGTGGAACAACCCCGGGGGTCCAAATCTTTGATGCCCTACCCATTTCGCAATCACCCGCAAAGCCGTGCTGTACAGGATCCTCCGGTGGAACAAAACCTTCTGGAGATGGAATTACAGGACCTCCATCATCCTCTGTTTCACGGAAACCCTCTTACTATTGGGTATGGGGATTAGCAGGGGTGGGCTGCATTACGGGTCTGATTCTCGGCACCGGCATCCTGCCTGGCCTGAGGGCAGAGGTTTTTTGGCGTGAATTCATGTCAAATTTGAACTTTATCGGCAAGGCGGTTTGGTCCATTCTTCCATTTTTTCTTGTGAGTGTCGGTGTTTCTGCATGGGTCACGGTGTCCGGTTTTTCAGATCGCATTAAAGCCGTTTTTGGCCGGAGAGAAA
>JAFDIC010000059.1 GCA_019308525.1 Deltaproteobacteria bacterium | reverse complement strand
ACGCTGGTCATGCCAGCCTATCGCAATCTTTTGGAGGTGAGACATGGAGCGGGTAGCCAGGGTATCGGAGGTAATAGCTGGTTCACCGGTCAGCTTTGATGAGGCTATCAAGGCAGGATTTGAGCGCGCAAACCGAACACTGAGAAACATAACCGGGTTGAGGATCCTGGAGATGCGTGTTGCTGTCGAAGAGGGAAAAATAAAGGAATACCGAGTGAGGATGGAGGTTATCTTCGTCCTGGAAACATGAGATTGCGCCGCAGGCCTTGTTTACGTGCTATTGCTCGGACGGCTTCAGAAACCGCAAGAAAAATTTTCCGAAGACCAGCCAAGAATGACTCTTTGCCTCACCCGCTATTCATGGCCCCGCCCCGTGGGCGCCTTTCCATTCCGAGAACATCGTCATCATTGGGGCACTGAGGGAAAAGTTTGAGGAAGGAAATTGTCATGGCAAGAAAGGGGAAAAAGAAAAAAGATCCTGCCGACAGCTATGGGGATTTTCTGGCGGACATCGCCCGATTCGCCCGGGGAGAAAGGGAAAGGGCCTTTTTTGAAGGAATAGAGGATGGATCTAGAGAGGAAGAGATCCCCGTAAATGTCGGGGAAAGGCTGAGAATCGCTCGGGAGAAGAAGGGACTGAACCTTCAGGATATTTCCCAGAGGACCGGCTTTGACATCGAGTTGCTATCCGGTATCGAAGAAGGTAAGATCGCACCGCCCTTGGGTACAATAATCCGACTCGCCAAGGCCCTGGAAATGAAAATGGGCTACTTTATTGGCGGAGATGGCGAAAAGACCTACACTATTGTCAGGAGAAAGGACAGAAAGATAGTATCCAGATACGACGCGAAAAGGGCCAGGTATTACGGGTACGAGTATGAATCCCTTGCTCCCCAGAAGAAGAACCGGCACATGGAGCCCTTCTTGGTGACGCTTCATCCTTCCAAGGCGAACGCAGAGAGGTCTACCCATGACGGGCAGGAGTTTATCTTTGTCTTGCAGGGGAGGGTCGAAGTACGGCTGCAAAAGGATGTTCACGTGCTCGAACCCGGGGAGGCCATCTACTATGATTCTACGCTACCTCATCTGGTGAAATGCCATGGTGATGACATAGCAAAGATCCTTGCGGTACTTTACGCTGAAAAATGATTTTCCCGTTCTCGGATTGAAACGGGCTTCCGAGGGGAGGTGCACCTTTATGTGGAAAGAAGCAAAGGAGGGCCAAGCTTCGCAATGATCCTCTTCGATTTGGAATGTTCCAGGGGCCATGTCTTCGAGGGCTGGTTTAATTCCACCGAGTCATTCGAAGAGCAAAGCAGAAAGAATATGGTTGCCTGTCCCTATTGCAACGATACCAAGATTAGGAAGGTTATCTCTCCTGTAAGAACTAAGACCTCCCTGCCGAGAAAAGAGGAAGAGTCCCGGGCAAGTATTGATTACTCTCGGCTTGCAAGGGAGATAGTGGAATACGTGAAGACCAATTTTGAAGATGTGGGCACCGACTTCGCAAAGGAAGCCTTGAAAATGCACTACTCGGTCACTGAAAAAAGGAACATAAGAGGCTCCGCAACGGCAGAAGAGGAAAAGACCTTGAAAGAGGAAGGAGTAGATTTTTTCAAGATCCCCTTGCCCAAGATAGATGATGACAAGGAGAACTAGGTTGAACCTGCTACATGTTGGCAGGCGGCGGCCGAAGTTCTGATGGATAGCTACAATGGCCCTGATCTACAATGTCTTGGATCGAACCTGGACAACGGTGTCGGTATCATTTGACTTTTCGGGCAAGAAATAATAGTATAGCACCTTAGCAGGTAGGCGGGACCGGGCCTAATGGATCAATTTCTTGATAAGGCAGATATGGCTGTTTCCAATGGGAAAGGGGCTTAAGACTCTAATTGTAATACTGATCAGCGCCATTGTTGTTGGCTTCTTTTTCAGCATCTATATCACGGTTGATGAAGAAATGCCCGGTAATGCGATCGTCGTCGTCACCATGGAGGACAAGCTTTACCATTCAATATACTTTGATCATATCTGTGTTGCGGGCAAGACCGCCAAGACCATGACTCTCTCAGAAGCCCGTGCCAGGGGATTCAAGCCGCACGAGTATGACAAAGAGCTGGGATACTTTCAAGGAAATCGGCGCTTTCTTTTCTACCACCTACTTTCCAAGGTCGGGGTAACGGTGAATGGCCGGTGGGACAAGGACGGAAACTGGCTCTGGTAGGCCAAGTGCTGCGAAACTGCTGTTTTTTTCTCGTCGCCTATCCGGTCCGGCGTGTCTGTCTTTTGTCGGGACATCTCCAGGGAAAAACCTAATCTGGTCACGGAACCAAAAAAATGTTTCCCGGTTTCGGACCTTATGGGGCCAAGACTGAAAGAGGGACAAGGGCACGAAGCATCAGGTCGGTCCAATTATTGTGACCCTGCCTTCCCTGTCGATGGAGCCGATACAACTCCCCGGACTGCCCTGTCCCCTGAAGAGGGGAAAATCAGCCATAATGGTTACCGTGAATATTTCCTTACCAGGCGTATTGTCGGACGTTAGGTAATAATCCAGTTTATGCCCCACGGGAATACGTATCTGCAAGGCATTGTACACGTCAAGGATCTTTGGATCATTCGGGGGGGTATCGGAATAGATTTCAATGGGGTTGGGTCCCGTATAGTCGCTCTTGGGGAAAAACTGATTGTTTTCCAGGAAATAGGCTATCTGTGCATCCAGGATCCTCTTGGTCATGATCGCGGCTTCAGACCCAAACGCCCTTTGCTGCCACGTCCTGTAAGCGGGAAATGCTGTTGCAGCCAAGATTCCCAGGATTCCCACGACTACAAGTAATTCCAGGAGTGTAAAACCCTTGTTGTTACCCTTCATTTACTACCCCTCGGCCACTGGACCGGTATTTTATTCCCTTCGGGGTGAGCATAATATTTCCTCTTCCTTTCGAACCGTTCGTCAGGGTCAAAAAATAGCCCATTTCAGGATCTTTCTGGTACTTCAGCATACCGAGAAATCTCATGTCCTCTTGGGCCATATTGAGATACTTGGGGATCAGGTCGCTTATCTTGTCAGGGTATTTATCGCCCTCGTAATGCGCGTAGCGCTTGATAGCGCTGTCTACCATAAAAAGGAGCACCCGTGGCTGGGCTCCAAAATCGGCCTTACTTCTGGGCGGCTCCTGGCCACCGAACAGGATAAACCCCCACATGGCCACTATCAGGACGGAAGAGACCAGCACGAAGTATTCAAAAGCGCCCCACTTCTTTTTCTTCTTCTCCTTTCTCTTCTCGACCGACTTGGCACGTTTATCCTTGATGCTTTCTCCAACTTCAGAGACAGAAAGCCGCATCGCACATGTAAAGCAGAAAACCTCGCCACGCTCTCCCTCTTCGCCAACACATTCCGCGCAAATGGGAATGCCGCAACCAGCACATAAATCCCTGGCCTCACGGTCTGGATGGTTCTTGCATTTCATTCAAAGTGCCTTTCGGATCTAGGTCCACTTACCGGCCCTTTAGGGGATCTAAACTGGACCTAGCTCGCTTCGCTCACATTTGGAATATTGGGTTTCTAAACATTATCCCGCTGCCCCAACACTCCATTATTCCACATAAGCACCATATGATTATTGATGTCTTCTAATTGTTATAGAATTTCCGAGATATACAGTTATTATAGCGGTCCGATGATGTCAACAAAGAAATCAGCAGGAAGCCGCTTTCACGCCGACTTCACCAATTCACTCCTGCAATAGGGGCAAACAACCCATTCAGGTTGAGTGATACGGCCGCAATTCTCACACGTCAAGAGCAAGGGCTTCTTGCAATAAGGGCAGTCCTTGAAATCAAGATTAACCGCTTTTCCGCAGTGCGGGCATACACTCGTCAACTCTTCCTTATCCTGGACCGCCTTCAACACCTCGTCTATTGTGGTAACACCTTTCGCTATGAGTTTCAAGCCGCTTTGTCCCAGGGTCGTCATGCCCGTGGCCATTGCCGCATCCCTGAGCTGGTCTGTAGAGGCCCCGGTTTGAATCAGCTCTCTGATCTGCCTTCCTACAGGCATTACCTCTTCAATGATCGTACGGCCCCTGAATCCAGCGCCGTTACACCTAGAACACCCTGCCCCTCTATAGAACTTGAATGGTAGATCCCTCTTGTCGAGGCCGATCCGTGCCAGGAGGTCAAGGTTTGGCTGATATTCTTCTTTACATTCAGGACATACCTTCCTGACCAGCCTCTGGGCAATAATGCCCAAAAGAGAGGAGGAGATCAGATACGGCGCTAGGCCTATATCCACCAGGCGGGTAATGGCTGAAGGCGCATCGTTGGTGTGCAATGTCGCCAGGACAAGGTGACCGGTCATGGAGGCCTGGAGCGCTATCTCAGCAGTCTCCATATCCCTGATTTCGCCTATCATGATGACATTGGGATCCTGCCTCAAAATGGAGCGCAGCAAAAAGGGAAAGGTGAGCCCCACCTTTTCATTTATCTGCACCTGGTTGATCCCGGGCAGCTCGTATTCCACGGGGTCCTCAACCGTGACAATATTCACTTCGTCCGACATTATACCCTTGAGACAAGCGTAAAGGGTGGAAGTCTTTCCGCTGCCAGTCGGGCCGGTAATGAGGATGAGCCCCTGGGGTTGTTTTATGAACCCTTTCACCATATCCAGGTTCTTGGGAGTAAAACCCAGGTCTTCCAGGGAAAGAAATGTGGCCTCCTTGTTTAGTATCCTTATGACGGCCTTCTCACCGTAATAAGTGGGCAGCGTGGAGACACGCAGGTCAACGGAAATGTTCTTCGACCTCACCTTGATCCGTCCATCCTGCGGTAGCCTCTTCTCAGATATGTCCATTCCGCCCAGGACCTTGATCCGGGAAATGATGATGGGTTGAGTCCACTTGGGCAGCTTGATCGAATCCTGCAACACCCCGTCGATCCTGTTTCTTACCCTCACTTGATTCTCCTGGGCCTCAATGTGGACATCACTCGCCCCTTTCTTGATGGCATTCTTGATAACGAGATCCACCATCTTCACGAAGGGAGAATCCTGCAACTCTTCGAACCGTTCCTCCTCAGGCTCATCCTTCTCAGGCAAAAACTCCATTAGTTCTTCGGTTCCTATCTCGTCTGCCACTTCGCTGATAGTCTTTTCAGGATGGTAATGCTCCTTGAGGTATTCCATGATCTGTGATGCGGTTGAGATAGCAGGCTGGATATTGTACCCTGTTATGAATTGGAGGTCCTTCACGATATTCAAGTCGAGCGGATCGGCCATTGCCACGTCAAGGACATTGTTCCTGAGATTAACGGGTATACAGATGAACTTTCGCGATACTTCCTCAGGGATTATGTCTATCACCTTTTCCGGGATCTCGTGGTTACTGAGGTCCACATAGGGTATCCTCAGTTGCATTGCCAGGGAGAAGGCCATTTCCTCTTCTGATATGAAGTTCTTCTCGACCAAGATCTCGCCCAGCCTCTTCCCTGATTCTCTCTGTGCTTCAAGGGCCTCCTTCAGGGTCTCCTTGGTGATAAGGCCCGTCTCTATGAGGATTTCACCCAGCTTCCGTCGAGTGATATGCTCTTTCTTGTTCGGCAGCTTTCTCTTGATACTCTGTGTGGTTTTCTTTTTGCTATCCATCGTCGATGAGTAAGGCATCTACATCTTTTCCCTGGCACCCTTTCTTTGATTCAGAACTTAAAGTCTAATACGAATTTGTGATATTTGCAAGCTAAACAATGAGTTGTCCGCCAAATTGTATCGAAAATTGCCTTTCCTGGCCATCTTCCTCCTAAATTCAGCATACTTATCGTTAATGGGGCAGAACAGCCCGCGAAGGGACTTTCTGCAAGATATTGCCGGGGCTTGGGTCCAGAATACCCTGAGAATCAGCCTCGCCGGAAGATTGTTTTGACTTTTTAGCATGTATTTAATATAGTTATAGAACTTGGATCGCTCAGCTTGCAAATGCAATAATGGAATATCGCAATGATGGGACACTGGGTCTCTATTCCATCAAGTTATGGCTGTTAGGCATTGTTCCATCTAAGTGACACATAAATATTTATGATTTCAACTCATTGTGAAATCTCGCGGACGTATGATCAGCTAAAAAGAATATCAGAGTTGCTTGCAATTCAATTGCTCATGTCAGATGCCTTGTGCTGATGGGAAAGATATCCTTCAATAAAGGTGACCTGCTTTGTGGCGCCCTGGTAGCCGCCATGTTTTCCTTCTTTTCGTTTCAGGCTTATTCCTTTTTCGAATCCCTGGAAAAGATCATTTACGGGATAGAAATGAGACTTGACCTTCCGCGAACCCCTGGTAGGGGGAAAATTGCGATCGTTAACATAGATGAAAAGAGTTTGAAACAGCTCGGGCCGTGGCCATGGCCCAGGCACTATATAGCGGAGATGATCTCCATATTGAGGAACAATGGGGCCAAAATAATAGGCCTTGACATCCTTTATCCTGAAAAGGAACAAAATCAAGGTCTGGCCGAGATAGAACGACTCTACAAGGAAATCAAGAAGAGAAGAAACGGCGCCCGTGGGAACACCTGGATCCTCCAGGAGCTTAAGAGCATTGAAAAACGACTGGACAATGACCGCCTGCTTGTTGACACCATCAAGCGATCGGGTAACGTTGTTCTTCCCGTTGTTGGTCGCTACGGCAAGTATGACACCGAGCTACTCCTGGACGATAGCTCCCTTCTCAAGAAGCTTGGTCTCAACGTCAAGATAAATGCCGATGGCATATTGCCCGTAAATCAACTCATCGCCCCTTTTCCAGAGCTCTTGGAAAGCAGCCTCGGAATCGGCCACAGAAACCTTTCCCCCAACGAACTAATGAAGGGGCAGGTTCATCTACTCTTCATAGATTACAGGGGCTTACTCATCCCTTCCCTGCCCTTTCGCCTCACACTTGATTACCTGGACAGGCAGGCCGAAGATGTAATCGTCCAGGGAAAGGGGATACGGCTGAACAGGGGAATCATTCCGGCATTCGACGGGAAGATATTTATCAAATTCAACGGAGGGAGACGCTCTTTTCCCTATTACTCCTTTGCTGACATCCTCAGGGTCAAGAAGGTGCCCGCCGTGTTTGATGACAAGATTGTCCTCATTGGATATACCGCCGATGGTTCCAGTGCCCTGAGCACACCCGTCGATGCGTCCATGCCCAGGATTGAGCTGATCGCAAACATCATCGAAAATCTGATGACGGGCAGGTATCTCAAACGCCCTGGAAACATGGTCTTTATCGAGGTCGTGTTTCTCTGCATATTCACAATTGTCGCCGCGCTCTTTATGCCTCCCTTGAACTTGCTGAACAGGCTCGGCCTGACTATAGGTCTCATATTCCTGGCAATCATCATCGGTATCATATCATTTATGTCTCTCGACTTGTGGTTCAAGGCCGTGTACACCACTCTCTCGGTAATAACAATGTTTGCGGTCCTCAGCATCAAAGACTTCGTTATCACGCAAAGAGCCCTCGGCCTTTCCTCCCAGGAGAGCATAGAGACAAACAGAATGCTCGGTCTAAGTCTCCAAAGCCAAGGGCTGTTGGATCTGGCCTATGAAAAATTCAGAAAGTGTCCTTTGGACGAGACCATGATGGACGTGGTATATAATCTCGGGCTTGATTACGAGCGAAAAAGGATGCCTCACAAGGCGGTATCTGTTTACGAGTACATACTCCAGAAGAACCAGAGCTACCGGGATCTCAACCAGCGTGTGGACAAGCTGAAAAACCTGGTGGGACCTTCACATCTCGTTGGCAAGGAGGGCCAACAGGACGGAAAAATTGTCATTGAAGAAAGCCTGGATATCACGCCGACCGTGGGCCGGTACGAGATAATCGGGGAGTTGGGACAAGGTGCCATGGGTATTGTGTATAAGGCAAGGGATCCCAAGATCAACCGTCTCGTGGCAATAAAGACGATCCGCTTTTCCGACGAGTTTGAAGAGAGCAAGATCAATGATATCAAGCAGCGCTTTTTCAGGGAAGCAGAGATAGCTGGCAAACTCTCCCATCGCTCCATCGTGGCTATCTATGATGTGGGGGAAGACTATGACCTGACGTACATGGCAATGGAATACTTGGAGGGAGAAAACTTGATCAAGTACTGTCAGAAAGACACCCTGCTATCCATAAGGAAGGCGCTCTATGTTGTCGAGGAAACTGCCACTGCCCTCAACTACGCCCACAGCCAGGGGGTCATTCACAGAGACATAAAGCCGGCCAACATCATGTTGTTGAAAAACGGCAGGGTAAAGGTCACGGATTTTGGTATTGCCAAGGCCATGTCCTCTTCAGAGACCAAGAGCGGTATCATCCTCGGGACGCCAAACTACATGTCGCCCGAGCAAATCAATGGTCAAAAAATAGACGGCCGTTCAGACATCTTTTCCCTTGGAATTGTCCTCTTTCAGTTGCTTACCGGCCAGTTGCCCTTTCACGGTGAAACACTGACAAGCCTCTTCTACCAAATCACCCAGGTCAAGCACCCCTCCCTCCGGAGCATCATCCCCACGATACCGAGGCCCCTTGAACAGATCGTCGACCGGTCACTTGCAAAGGATCCAAACGAGAGGTTTCAGCGCTCGGAGGAGCTTGCAAAATACCTCAGGGCCCTCATAAACAAGATCGACCAGATCAAGGCAAAAAAGGCGAGGCAAAAGTTCACGTCCTCTTGACCTGTTGGGCCTTTCCTCCCTAGCCTTTGAAAGTGACAAGATATTGCGACAAGTCTGATGAACACCCCTGATTCAATGGTCACCCGTACCGGTCCCGCAGCGCCTTCTTATATATCTTTCCTGAACCGGTTTTTGGAAGCTCCTTCACGAAGTCAACAGACTTTGGCGCCTTGTACCTGGCTATCCGTTCCTTGCAGTACCTTATGATTTCTTCCTCGGTTACGTCTTCTCCCGGTCTGGGCACTACTATCGCCTTTACGGCCTCCCCCCACTTGGGATCAGGCACCCCGATTACCGCTGCCTCCAGCAAGGAGGGATGGGAATAAAGGACATTCTCCACCTCAACCGAGTATACGTTCTCCCCTCCGGTGATAATGACATCCTTCTTGCGGTCAACGATATTGACATATCCTTCTGAATCGATGGTTGCCATATCACCCGTATAGAGCCAACCATGCTTGATACTCTGCGCAGTCTCCTCAGGCCTCCTCCAGTATCCTCTTGTGACGGTATCTCCTTTGACGATGATCTCGCCTACTTCTCTGTCGTCATGCTCCACTTCGGTGCCGTCTTCCCTGACCACTCTGAGGAGGACTCCTATGAAGGGCCGCCCAGTCTTTGCCTTGTAAAAGAATTGTTCTTCCGCCGGGAGATTCTCCAGGTTTTCCTTGAGCAGGGATAGTGTGAGGTAAGGACTTGTCTCGGTCATTCCGTAAGTCTGGACATAGTCACACTTGAAGGTGTCCATGATCTTCCTCACCACGTCCGGGGCAATGGAGGCGCCACCGCTCAACATGGATCTCAAACTTGAAAAATCATAGTTTTCCACGCCTGGTGTATTTACAAGCATGTTGAGCATGGTGGGGACCATGTTGGTAATCGTTACTCTTTCCCTTTCAATCGTCTCCAGGATCGCATCTGGCCTGAAATCCTCGGTTATCACATGACAGCCCCCTACCCAGGTAATGGCAAAGGTAGCCCATGCGTCTGCCAGGTGAAAGAGCGGTGCGGCATGTATCCACCGATCCCTGTCCCTCAGACCCAGTTCGGCGATTGCGGCCAGTGCATGTGTGCAGACGTTTTTGTGGGAAAGCATTACGCCCTTCGGGAGCCCCGTGGTCCCACTGGTGTAGTACAGGTGAGCAATATCGTCATCGGGCATCTCAGGGACGGGCGGTGGACTCTCGGCCGAGAGCTCAATCGCCTCTTCGTAGTCGGTGAATTCCGGCGATTGGGGCCTTTCGCCGATCCCTGTCCAAAGGACCTCTTTTACCGGGACCCCGGCCTTCAGGATCTCCTTCACCTCGGAGATAAATCTCCTTGAAGCAATGAGCCATTTTGCCTCCGAGTCCTTCAATATGAAGGTCAGTTCTCCCGGGGAGAGCCTCGTGTTCAGGGGGTTCAGTATTGCACCCAGATGGGCCGTTGCAAAGTAGCTCTCCAGAAATTCATGTCCGTTCTGGTGCAGTATCGCAACACAATCCCCCTTCCCGATCCCCTTGTCATGCATGAACCTTGCGAGCCCCCGGGTACGTCCCGCAAACTGGCCGTAGGTGAACCTCCTGTTTCCGCAAACTACCGCTTCCTTATCCCTGTAAAGAGTCAATGCCCTGTCCAGGATAAAGGGAATCAGCATGAGCAAATCTTCCTTGCAATACCCGGTTCAGGATTCAAGGTTCGAGTAACCACGGGCCTCGTCGGTCCTCCGTCATTGGTAGTCGGCCACATTGGTCCTCGCTCCTCAGTTAATGGTTACTCGTAACTCCTCACTTGTCACTCGTCCCTTGTTTTCCCACCAGAGCCCCCCGGGAACAACCTCCTGCTTCCTGCTCCTTACCGCCTGGACCCGATCCCAACACCTCACATCAGGCCGAGCTTGAACTTGAGGGAATTGAGGGTGTTCTTCATGAGCATGGTAATGGTCATGGGGCCGACCCCCCCAGGCACGGGGGTGATCCATCCGGCGATCTCCTTCGCCGCATCAAAATCCACGTCACCCTTGAGGATCGCCACCTTCCTACCCGTCTTCTCGCTGATCTTTTCTCCCACCCTGTTTACACCCACATCTATGACACATGCTCCGGGCTTGATCCACTCTGGCTTGACCAGTCCAGGCACCCCTGCTGCAACGATCAGGATATCAGCCCGCTTGCAGTGGGCTGCCAGGTCCCTGGTCCGTGTATGCACCACCGTTACTGTTGCGTTCGCCCCTGGTCCCTTCTGGAGCAACATGTTTGCTATGGGCTTGCCCACGATGTTGGACCTGCCTACTACCACGGCCTCTGCCCCTTCAGTCTCCACCCCGGCACGCACTATCATCTCTTGGATACCCGCGGGCGTACAGGGCGGAAATTTCACTTCAGAGCCTCCTATCATCAAGCGACCCACGTTTACGGGATGAAAACCGTCCACGTCCTTGTCCGGATCGATGGCGTTGAGGATCTTTTTCTCGTCTATGTGTTTGGGAAGAGGCAACTGAACCAGGATGCCGTGTATGCTGTCGTCCTTGTTATACTTGTCTACCAGGGCCAGCAATTCATCTTCCGAGATCGTCTCCGGCTGGTTGTCCTGGACTTCCTTGAATCCCAAGGTCTTTGCCGTCTTTATCTTGGCCGTGACGTAGGAGACAGAGGCAGGGTTCTCACCCACCAGGATTGTCACCAGTCCAGGGACCACATTGTGTTCCTCCCTGATTTTCTTTACCTCCGCCTCGATTTCCTTAAGGATTTCTTCACGAATTTCCGTACCTTTGATCAACTTTGCTGTCATCCTTGCCCTTCTCCTTTCCTTTAGCTTTGATCTTGTATTTGCCTCAAGAATTTGCTTCCCTCCCCAGGATGGATCATGGCCACCCCATCGGCTCTACCGATTATCCCGCATGCTCCCTTGAGAGTTTCCCGCTTTCGGTGACTCTAAACCGCCCTAACCGGAAGATTGGATAGCACAATCCAAGGGGAATATCAAATACAATTGAGGGCGCTCCACAACCCATTTCTTCTCCATGCTGCTTAGCAAAACGGCGCATCCCGAAAGGCCGGTCTCAGCCGAGAGATAGATACCGCCCCAAGGGAGAATCTCAACCCTCCAGCACCTCCATCCAGTCCTCTAAACGGATACCCGGGGTCTCTATCCCTCTTTCTTCGTACAGGTCTTGAACTATATTCCTGGCTTCCTCCACATCCCTGTCTTGGAGAGCTTCCTCGATCCATTCCACCCCTTTTTCAGGGAAACAGAAAAAATCCCCGGACAGATAAACGTTCTTGAACCTGCCATCAATAACCTCAATGTCCGCCCGCATCAGCCCCCCCTGTGCCTTGTGAACCCTGTGAAGGAGTTGGGCCCCCGCACTGATCTTTATCTGCCTTCTCCCGGCTCCCTTTCTCCTGGTTTGGTAGAGCCATTCCTCAGTGTTCATGGTCCCTTCAAGCTCATCCATCTTTTCCCGCAACGGGGGACCGATCTCAGAGGCCTCCATCGGTCCAAGAATCCTTGAGAACTCGTCCGCCATGAGCCTGTTCAAGGTGGCTTCATCCCACTTGGCCGCCTCCTCGCCCCCAAGTTCCCTCCTGATGGTGCTCAGGTTTTCCTTCAAGGTCTTGTGGACCTTGTCCCGGAATTTCTCATCGGGCACCATTAAGACCCTGCTCATCATCCCGTAGTTGAAATCCACTATGAGATTGCCTACAAAAACGATGCATTCTCCGATCTCCGCCGCTCCAGTGCCGGATATCTTCCGGTTTTCCACGACCACGTCATTGACCGGCTTGTATTCGGCCTGAATCCCCATGTGGCGGTAGACATTGATGACTGGCCGTAGGAACTTCCTGTAAAACGCCTCCTTGCTTTCGGGTACGACCGGGTTGTCCTTCTTAAGAACGAGGTGGAAAAAAAGTTGATCACCGTCCAGGTAGACCGCACCACCTCCCACCTCCCTGCGGAAGACCGGGATGCCCCTTTCCATGCAAAATCCCATGTCCACCTCCTGTTCCGCATCCTGGTGGAACCCTATGCATACGTATGGGCTCGATGGAGATACAAGGCTCAGGGCTTCCCTGCCCAGCCTGGCCAGGGCATGGTAAATGGTCTGTGTGTCCTGCCAGGATACTTTGCCCAGGTCATAGAGTTTCATGGTCAACTCCCCATATACAGACCCGCTTCCTGCGTCATACCGGGTGGCAGCGGAATCCAGGGCTTCCTATGCCCCTTGAGCCCGTTGCAAGCAGAAGGTCGTCCCTTCTCGGCAGACTCATACATTGCACTCCCTGTAGGAGCAAGCTCCAGCTTGCGATTGTGTGCTCATGGCTCAGCGTGCCACCAGCAACGGCGTCGTCTCTCGCCGGTCCCCGGTCGTCCATAACGAATCATTGCATAAATGATGCCGGGTGNNNNCTAGCTTCGGAGCGCCCTCAGGACCAGTTGGGTTATGTCCATCACCTCCAGGGGGATCTTGTTCCTCTTCACGTAGCTTGTCATTGTCCTTACGCACTGCTGGCAGGATGTTATTACCGCCTGTGCACCGGTCTGGACGATCTCCTCTATCTTTCGCTTGGAGATCTCAGCGGAGAGTTTTGGGTCTATCATCTCCAGGTTTCCACCTCCCCCGCAACACTGGGTGTGTTCGCGGTTCCTGGGAAGTTCCACGAGCTTCACCCCGGGTATAGACCTGATCACCTTTCTCGGCTCCTCAAAGACCCTCGCGCCCCGGCCCAGGTCGCAGGGGTCATGATACGTCACCTTCATGGGTAATGATTTTGGGGAAACAAACTTACCCCTGATCAACTCAAATAGGAACTCCGTGGCATGGTTTATGTGGAACTCCCGGGGATAATGCTCTCGCCACATCTGGTAGCACGTCGGGCAGGCAAAGACGATCCGCCTGCCCCCTTTTTCCTTGACCGCTTTGATATTATGCTCGATAAACTCCCCGGCCGTCTCTTTCAAACCGGCACCCAGCAAAGGGAAGCCACAGCACCATTCCTCTCCGCCCAGGAGCGTGAAATCAATCCCGCCTATGTCCAGTATTTCTGCAAGGGCCATGGGTATCTTTTGGGCCATGGGGAAATAGGAGGCCACGCACCCCGTAAAATAGATAACCTCGGCCTTGTCCTTTATGAGCTCCCTCTTGGGCCTGTACCTCATATCCTCAATCCATTTGGCCCGTTCTTCGTTATCTTCGGCAAACACATTGCGGCTCTCTTGGAGGTTCTCTCGAATCATCTCTACCTTCTTGGGATAGGTCTCGGAATGAACCATGTCTTGTCTCAGAGAAAGCCACAGATTCTTCAGGCGCAAACCCACGGGGCAAATCTCTTCACAATTCCCGCAAAGGGTGCACCTGAATATTGTATCCGAGAACTGCTTCAACTCCTCCTTGCTTGGCCCCTTTCTACCAAAGATCCTACCCGTGAGCCCTCCCCTTCTCTTTACCACATCCTTGAGGCCCTTGATGCGGTACACGCCGGACAACTCGCCCCTGCCCGAGGCCGCTACGGCGGGGCATACCTCGGCACACAGTTGGCACCCGGTACAGGCTACCAGTTCCAGGATTTGCCTTGCGCTGTAGTCCCTATTGGCCATAAAGCCTCATATCTGCCCTGGCTACTTCTCCGCTTCCTTGGAGTATTTCTCTATATCAGCCAATAACCACTTCTCTATGGCCTCCGGCCCGTGAATCAGGTTGGTCAGCTCCCCCCTGTCATCGGGCCTTATCTTGTACATCCAGCCCTCGCCGTAACAATCTTCGTTTATCAGGGTGGGATTTGTCTCCAGTTCCTCGTTGATTTCCACCAGCTCCCCGTTCACCGGCGCGTAGATCTTCCCCAGCCACTTCCCTGATTCCATTTTCGCAAAAGATTTGCCGGCCTTCAGCCTCTTCCCTTCGGGCGGGAGTTGAACGTAGACAATCTCACCCGCCATCTTCTGGCCGAAATCGTCCAGTCCCATCAAGAATAAGTCACCTTCCTCCTTGACCCAGAAATGGTGTTCCTCGTAGTAAAGATCCTCCGGCATGTTGTAACCCTGTATTTCCATCCCTCTGTTCCTCCTTTCTTCAGCTAGATTGGTATTTGTTCCTCTTCCGACTGTTCGCCTTGATTCGACTCCATGCCCAAAGAGTCCACTATCTTCCTGCACCAACCCCCTACCTATCTTTCCTTTTCTACAACCTCCCTTCCCACCAGGAGCACCGGGGCAAGTATAATATGCAGCAGCCTGCTGAAGGGTAAATAGGCAACAAAGGCCCCCGTCACCAGGGCATGTGCGTACCACAAATAACCATAGAAGTCCTGGACCCAGGCTTTGCCCTCAAAAAAGCCACTTATCAACCGTCCCAAAAAGGCCGTCGAAGCCACGCCTGGCACTGTCCACAAGGCTATCCTCGCCCCTTCCAGGGCAAAACCCAAAACTACAATGCCTGCGAGCAACCCCGTGGCCAGCAGGTCCTTTCCCGGCAGCCCGGAGAGCCTACTGCGCCTCCTGATCACCTCTGTCCCGAGTCCAACAAAGGCGCCCAGGAGAATCATCACGCCCGTAATATCAAACAGATATGCAGTAACCGGATGATCCTTATTGAGCATGAGCCAAGCAACTTCCCACTGTGGCGTCCATAGAGAAGTTGCCAGCGCAATAAGTCCCCACGCAAGGCGGAATACCATGGGGAAGAAGATCAGGCCATGTACAACCCACCTGAAGGCAGAGGCCTTTAACAACCTCCTCTGGAGCAGGACATCCCACATGGCCCCCTTCAGCCCCAGATGCATCTTCGCTGAAGAAACCATTTTTTCGGGACCCGCAGCACCAAAGCCATCCTGCCTCTCAGCCTCCCTGTGCACTGAAGACCTTGGCAGCAAAAGGGAAAAAATGGCTACGAGACCACCCAAGAATACTATCAACGAGATTATTGTCGTCCAGTCCCCTGCGGAAAAGGTTCCCGAATGACAGGGCATGCATATGATGCTCTTGGGAGGCAGGATCATAGAGGCAGCTCCTAGAGCGTTTCCCCTGTGATGACATCTCCTGCACGACTCTTCGTCCTTTCCCCTTATCATCTGGTGGATTTCCAAGGGCTCTCCGGGCTTGCGGTTGAACATCCAGAGGACCCGGCCGCTCCTGTTATCCCTGTAAGGCTCGATCCCGGGGAGATGGCAGGAGCTGCATGCCACATTGAGATGTACACTGTTCGCCATCTTGGCGTCGTGGGGAAAGTGGCACTGGGAGCAATCGCCCGGCTGCTGAGTATCATGCCCGTATGCAGGAGCCTGGGGGTGGCACACCGTGCATGCCTCGGCTTTGTGCTGGGTATTCTGGTAGTCCTCCTCGACTATCAACTGGATCTTTCTGCCGGTCTTTTCTTGAATGTCACGCCTGCCGTCCCCGTGGCACTCCAGGCAGAACCTGTTAATCTTTTCTCCCTTCTTTTCCTCGTCCCTCGGATCCACCACGTGGCACTCATAACAGGGGCGATCTTCTTCTGGGGGAGGTGGAAGCGCCTCCACTTTATCTTCGTGGCAAGAACCGCACTGTTCTTCAAGGGACCCGGCAAGGTCAAGGCCCTTTTTGGATACCTCCAGGAGGGGCTCCTCGTGGGGATCGTGACAGGATAGGCAGTCCTGGTACTCTTCAGGAGCCCTGATCCTCTTTGCTCCGTGCGTACCCTCTTCCAGGTCACCAGGCACCTCATCGTGGCAAGAAATGCAGCTTTCTGGGTCGAAGAAATCCTTCAGCGCCATGGATACGTTGTCAGGATCAGGATGGGCAGAGCTATCCTCCTGGCCCTCATGGCAGTCGAGGCACGAGGTCTGGCCATGAGCCGAGACGTGGTATTTCAAGGGGTCAATGAACCAGGATGCCTGCGCCATGACCGGGATCAGGGCTACAATCCAAACAATAGCCAAGAGAATTATCTTGGAGTTCGCCTTCTCTTCGTTACTACCTTTTCCCTCAAATCCGCGTTTCATTCCCCAGTATTCGTAAGAACAAGAAAACAATGGAATCCGGCTCCTTAGAAGAATCTCCTCCCAGGTTCTCGCACAAGGTCCCCTTGACCTCGCTATGCCAGGCAAGCCTCCGTAGGAATCTCCTTGAAAATACCAGAAGGATGTTGGTTAGGCCTATTTAAAATATTTGTCGAAGATTTGCAAATTATTTCGAATAGAGGGGGTGTTCTCGGCCTTGCCGGTTGAAACATATTCCCTGTAGCGAAGGATTCCCTTTTCATCCGGGGTGTAGATGATGATGAAGGGGGTAACACCCGCTGCGGTCTTTCGGAAACGATCGGAATCTCCACTTCCCATATCGCCGAACACCCTCTCGTAGAATTTGAATTGGGGAGAGGCCAGGTTCACCAGCGCGATCCTGGCTTCAGGGTATGATCTCGCAAGATCGCGGAATTCCTCTATCTCACGCCTACAGCGCCTGCATATGAGGGTTGCGGTTATCAAGATCAATCCCCTGTGATCTACCGGTGTTTCAGGCAGTAACCTTTCGAAATTCTCATCCCTCATTATGTAAAAGTTTCCGTATTTCTTGCCTATGTGATGGCACTCGATCTCAAGGCCGAAACGCTCGTAGAGCCTTTTTGAGAGCCGGGCAGCGGCCTCTATCGACTCGTCTGGATCCCTGGCGTCTACCGAGGCCTTGAGGTTCAATTCCTCCCCGTAGTCTACCTTCCCTTCTCCCATGGCCGCTTTCCTGATCTCTCTCGGATCCAGACTTATTATGTTTGCCTTCTTGTCAGAGACCCGGGTCTCGTACCCGTCCCTGGGAAGGATCTTCTGACTGAGCTGGGCGAGTTGAAGGAGGCTGTGGGTGTCGCCCGTGTACACCCATATTCCTGCTGCCCTCCCCTCAACATCGCTCCCGAAATGAACACGGAAATCCTTCTCTCCATGGGGCATTAGGGTGATGCTGTTGACGAATTCCTCCACGCTCCCCACGCAGCGCCATTCCACCCCCCTAAAGAATCCCCCCTCCTCATCATGAACGCCCTCCCTGTTACACCTTACCGCGCCTGCCAACCCGGTGAAAAGGAGTCCATCGTTGAACTGGCTGTAAAGGGTCAGGTCTGATCTCCTCTGGATCTCCACCGCTTCCCTTCGCATTTCCCGGAACCGCGCCCTGGCCTTGTCATACAACACTGCCGTGACATCATCCACGGGTTCAAGAGAATGCCACTCGGGGTCATCGTATTTCCCCCATTTGTCCCAAAAGAGCATCCTCTCTATCTCCTCGTCCGTACCGATCCACGACTGGATAAGGTCCACGTCCTCCGGTTTGACGTTTTCCGCCAGCGAAGCCCTTTCTTTCTGGTTCAACTTCGCCATCAAGGCCCTGTGTTGTGGAGTCATCTTTTCCATAAGTCTCAACTCATGGGGTGTAAAGTCTTCCATGGTAGCTTCCTTCCTTTTGCAAGCTTTGGCCGGGATTATTTGGAACTTGCCATTTTATCGCGTTGTTCGTCTTACCCCCATCTTAGGATGGACTTGCCTATTGCTCAAATCAATAATATTTCCAGCTCAATTGATCGTATCAATAAAGCTGCCCTTAAGGACTCCCAGTGCTGAGTCCTGGCTCCATGGAGTTAGGGGGGATCCAGAGTCAGGCGGGAAGGCAAAATAAGTCCCCTGATGGCTAGAACTCTATACCCGGCTTGATGTCATGTATGAATTCCCTGACGGCCGGGGAGAGGTATTTCCTTTTTCGTAGTACGATTCCATATTCCCTTTCCTCGAAATAGGGGTCCAGGGGAAATATGTCAAACCTCTGCCTGTCCCTCCCGGTCAGAGTGTAATCATCCAAGATCGCAATCCCCAGTCCCAGGGTGACGTATTCTTTCACGTCTTCAAAGTTGTTGAGGACCATGCTCACCTGCAATGAGAGGCCTTCCCTGGAAAAACGCTCCTCCACCAGCGGCGTGATGGTGCTGGAGCCGGGGAAGAGAATGAACGGTGCTCGAGAAATTTCTTCCATGGTAGGGACATGGTTGCCGGGAAAGACGGCCCCCTTTCTGGTAATCAACTTGAGTGCCGTCTTGAACAGAGGGAAGTAATCAAGGGCTTCCGGCACCGATCTCAGGTTTACCACCCCAAAGTCCGCCTCTGCGGCCTCGACCCTTTCAAGGATCATTTGAAGCCCACCGCCTTCTATCTCAAACCTCACATCGGGATACCTCGCCCGGAAAGGCACAATGAAGCGCGGCAGAAAATAGTGAATTATTGCATGGGTGGTTACAATGGATATAGTACCCTTGCTTTTCAGCCCCTCTCCACCAATTTCATGCTTCATCGCCTTGATAATCTCAAATATGGATATCGCCTTCTGGAGGAAGATCTTTCCCTCGGGCGTCAATTCCATCTTTCCCTTGGATCGGTCAAACAGTGTTACACCGAATTCCTTCTCCAGGCACTTTATTTGATGGCTCACGGTAGGCTGGTTACGCCTCATCTCCGAAGCCGCAAGTGTTACGCTGCCCGTCTTTGCCACGTAGAAGAACCCCCTCAACCACTGGAGGAAATCCCCGCCCATTTCATGGATCATTACTCCACCCCCTCGTGAGTATGGTCAGGATAAACATAGATCCTATCTATGGGGCTAGAAATAAAATAGATTTGACTAATAGCATTTTTCCTTTCTAATATGCAAGAGATTGATTCTTCCCTTGATCGTGGGACTGTGAGAAGGCTATGGGATCATCGAGCATCAGGAAGGCACACAGGATTCAGAAAGGAGGCAGATATCATGGAGGTAAAGGAAACCGCTGCCTGCGGAATCTCCCACAGGGAGTTTGCCGTAGAATTCGATGAAGAGGAGTTGCCGGAGATCTACAGGGTCTTGCGCTACGTAAAGGATGGGACGGGGTTTTACGACGAGGATTTTCTCGAAGACCTAAAGTCCCAGATGTCCTATATCATCGGCCCTTCCCTCGAAGACGAAACCCAGGAAACTGAAGAGGAATCTGTCCGCTGGGAAGACACGGGAACCTCATACCTATTACACTTCAAGGAGCCAGACGCCCCGAGACTCTATCAGATCCTGAATGCCGTCGAACATCCGGGAGAAGGTTTTGACGCAGAATTGAACGACAAACTCATGGGCCAGATGATGGAGATGGCCCCAAGTCTACTGGAAAATCTACCCGTGATAAACAGATAAGCAAGGGGGGAAGATCATGAATGTTATTGTAATCATCAATGATACTTGGCGGTGGGACTACCTGGGATGTTATGGAAATGACTGGATCAAGACCCCCAACCTGGACAGGCTCGCCTCTGAAAGCGCGCTCTTTGAGTATTGTTATTCTGAAGGCCTTCCCACCGTGCCCACGCGGACTACGTTCTTTACCGGGCGTTTCACTTTTCCTTTCAGGGGCTGGCAACGGCTGGAGCCCACCGATGTGCTGCTGGCTGAGATCCTTTGGAACAAGGGATACACCTCGGCAATGATAACCGACGTATACCATCTCCACAAGCCATCCATGGCCTTTGAGAGGGGCTTTGATTTCAGCAAGCATGTCCGGGGCCACGAAGGAGACCCTTATATCCTGGATGAGTCCATCGAGGTCGAGGTGGACAAGTATTACAAGGGTGACGGAAAAGACAAGGCCATCCGTGCCCAGCTCATACAGTATCTGCGCAACATTCACGACCGGAAGGGGGAAGAAGACACCTTCGTGGCACGGGTGCTCAAGGAGGGGATGAACTGGCTGGAGGAACAGAAGCGAAAGGACAACCTCTTTCTGTGGCTGGATTGCTTTGACCCCCATGAACCCTGGGACCCTCCTCCTCCCTACAACAGGATGTACACGGACCCTGATTACAAGGGCATAGACATCATCCATCCCATCCCGGGAAAGGTGGAAGGATACCTGACCCCCGAAGAACTCCACCATATCAAGATGCTCTATGCGGGAAAGGTCACCCTGTGTGACCATTGGATAGGCCGATTTCTTGACAGGGTCAAGGAGATGGGCCTCTACGACAATACCCTGATAATATTTACCACTGATCACGGGGCACCATTCGGCGAACACGGGATCATCAAGAAAGCCGAGCCGGGCCTGTACGAAGAATTGGTCCGCATCCCCTTGCTCATACGGCATCCGGAAGGCATCGGGGCTGGAAAACGGTTCCAAGCGCTGGTGGAAACAACCGAAATATTCCCTACCATCCTGGAATTCCTGGGTGTGAGACTCCCCCCCAGGATACACGGTAAGAGCCTCCTGCCACTGATGGCAGGAGAGATCGATTCAATAAGAAAGTACGCTTACATGGGGTATTTCAAGCAGACATGGAGGATTAGCGACCGGGAATGGAGCTTTATCCTGGATCTTCGAAAGGGAAAAACAAACGAACTATACAACATCGAGCAGGACCCAGAAGAGAAAGAGAACCTGATCCAGGAGGCCCCTGGAAAGGCTATGGAGATGGAGCTGGAACTCAGGAGATTTGTCGCCGAGCTGCGCTGACCTATTTCTGTCCAGCGCAAGCCCTGACTATTTTCCGGGGCTAGTGTTTCAAATGATGCCTGCAAACCCTCCCTCGATCGAAATCCGGCCTGTTACCCGTGAAAGAGATGACAGGCCACTTCGTGTCCGTTCGTGATACGGTGGGCGGAGGGGGTCTCCCTGGCGCACAGGTCCATCCTCTGGGGGCACCTGGGATGGAAAGGGCATCCTGATGGCTGATCTATGGGAGAGGGAACTTCGCCGACCAGCGGAACCTTACCCAGGGCACTGTCCGGATCAGGGACCGGACAGAGATGGAGGAGTGCCTTGGTGTAAGGATGGGAAGGGTTTTCGTAGAGTTCTTTCCTCCTTGCGATCTCGACTATCTTTCCCAGGTACATTACTGCAATGCGGTCGCAAATGAACCTGGCAGCGGATAGATTGTGTGTGATGAAAACATAGGAGATACCCAATTCCCGTTGAAGGGATTTCATAAGGTTCAATATCTGTGCCTGGATAGACATGTCCAGAGCGCTCGAAGGCTCATCTGCAACGATGAACTTCGGGTTCAGTATCAGGGCCCTGGCAATAGCGATCCTCTGCCGCTGTCCCCCTGAGAATTCATGTGGGAACCTCCCCAGATGGGCCGGCTCCAAGCCGACCTTTTCCATTACCTCGTAGCACCTCATCTTCCTCTCCCTGGAATCCTTTATGCCGTGGGAGTAAAGAATCTGGTTCAGCATCCTCCCGACGGTCATTCGGGGGTTGAGGGAAGAATAGGGATCTTGGAAAATGATCTGCATCCGGCTTCTAAGCTCCCTCATCTCTTTCTCTGACAGCCTGGAGAGGTCCATCCCCTGAAACAGGATTCTGCCTGAAGTCGGCGGATAAAGACGAATGAGAGTCCTCCCGAGGGTTGTCTTCCCACAGCCGCTTTCACCCACAACACCCAGCACTTCGCCCTCACCCAGATGGAAGTCAACCCCATCCACGGCCTTAAGGACCTGTCTCTGCCGGAATCCCTTCTTGATGTAGAAATATTTCCTCAGGTCGACAACTTCCAGTAATCGCTCTGATCGATCTGTCATTTCAACCCTTCGCAACGGTTAAGCGAAATAACAAGCAACCAAGTGGTCACTATACTTCTCCTCCAGCCCTGGAGGCTCCTTCTTGCAGACCTCCCTGGCCATCTCGCACCTCGGATGAAACTTGCACCCCGGGGGCAACTCGGCCAGGTTGGGGACCTGACCCCTGATGACCCTCAGCCTGTCCGCCTCCTGGTCCAGCCTTGGTGTGGACCCTATGAGGGCTCTTGTGTAGGGATGCCTCGGCTCCAGGAGGATGTTTCGGATATCCGAGTACTCAACTATGCTTCCCGCATACATGACCGCCGCTGAGTCACATATCCAGCTCAAAACCCCCAGGTCGTGGGTAATGAAAAGTAAGGAGGTTTCGCGTTTCGATTTCAGTTCCTTCAGGAGCTGGATGATTTGCGCCTGTGTGGATACGTCCAGGGCCGTGGTGGGTTCATCACAGATCAAGAGGGAAGGCTCACAGGAGATGGCCATGGCGATCATTACCCTCTGGAGCATGCCCCCTGATAATTGGTGGGGATACTGGGACAGGACCCTCTCGGGATCCGGGATCTGAACCGCCCCGAGCATATCCACCACCTTTTCCTCTATATCATCGCCCGTCGCCTTCTGATGAAACCTGATTACCTCCTTCATCTGGTTCCCGACAGTGAATGAGGGATTCATGGAGGTTGATGGCTCCTGGAAAATCATGGATATCTCCCTGCCCCGGATACCACGCATTTCCTTCTCGCGCAGCTTGAGGAGGTCGCGTCCCTTGAGAAAGATCTCACCGCTTACGATCTTTCCCGGAGGATTCGGTACCAGTCTCAATATGGAGAGGGCTGTCATGGATTTCCCGCAACCGGATTCCCCCACCAGGCCAAGGGCCTTGCCCTTTTGGATAGAAATGCTGACGTCGTCTACCGCCCTTACCACCCCTTCGACCGTAAAAAAATACGTCTTTAGATGTTTGACATTCAAGATCTCATTCTGGACCACGTTACGGTATCCCTCCGGGTTGCGCGGAAGTGTTCTCCTTCCCTCTCATGTCTTTCCTGCCGGGGAGTCAAGGTCATGTCTTCAGCTTCGGATCCCAGGCGTCCCTGAGCCCATCCCCGAACACATTCAATGCAAATACGATAAGCATGATCATCAATCCCGGAAAGAGAGAGTAGTAGGGAAATGTTCTCAGGTATTTCTGTCCTTCGCTGATCATGAGGCCCCAGGAGGAAGCGGGTGGCTGCATCCCCAGGCCCAAGTAACTCAAGATGGATTCCATCATGATCGCACCTGCCGTTCCCAGGCTTGCCACCACGATCACTGGCGCGGTCACGTTAGGCAGTACATGGGTAAATATGATCCTCAAATGGCTTATGCCGGTCGCCCGCGCCGCCAGGATATAGTCCTTTTCCTTTATTGAGAGGACCGTCCCCCTCACTATCCGTGCATATCTCGGCACCGCCACCAATCCGATGGCCAGTATTACGGCGGACAGGCTGGCACCGCGGACTGCCACGAAGGCGAGGGCCAGGAGTATTGGGGGGAAGGCCCAGATGACGTCCAGTGCCCGCATGATGATGATATCGGCCTTCCTTCCGAAGTATCCCGCGAAGAGCCCGCAGAGGCCCCCTATGATAGCGGCTATTCCAACGGCCCCTATTCCGACGATAAAGGATACCCTTGTTCCGTATATAATCCTGCTGAGGATGTCACGCCCCAGATGGTCTGTCCCAAGGGGGTTTTTCCATGTGGGAGGTGACAGGGTATTGCCCAGATCCATGTGATGAGGATCCTCCGGGGCTATGTAAGGTGCAAAGATTGCAACGATCAACAGGAAAAACACGATTACGGCGCCCACCACTGCCAATCGATGCCTCCGAAATCTTCTGACAAACCCCATGATGCTACCCTTCCTCCTAAAGCCCTGTGAATCTTGGTCGAGAGTGGATTGGAAGGTCCAGGCGCCACCCAGACCCCCTCACATCTTTTTGAGCCTGATTAGCCTTCCCCTTCACTCTATGACGTCCTGGCTTCATATTGTATCCTCGGGTCAAAAAACCTGTAGGAGATATCCACTATAAGGTTTATGACGATAAAGATGACCGCGATTAGAAGAACCACTCCCATTACAACGGGATAGTCTCTCTCCATGATGGCATCATAGGCAAGACCTCCTATCCCGGGCCACCTGAAGACCACCTCCGTGACCAGGGCCCCGCCAAGCATTCGGCTCAACTGGAGTCCCAGGTTTGTCACCACGGGTATCATTGCGTTTCTAAGGGCGTGTTTCAGGATAACCCAGGACCTCAAGCATACATGACCTGGTAAGCCTCGCCGATGTAGCCATAAAGGGTGTGGAGAGGGTGCAGGCGGGCAGGATCAGATGAATGAGATCAGGAGGGTCCCCCCTGCCCCCCGGCGGAAGGATGTTGAGATAGAGGCTCAGAAACAGAATGAGCATGAGGCCCAGCCAGAAGGGCGGCATGGAAATACCCATCTGCGCCCCGACCATTGAGATATAGTCTATCTTGGTGTTTTGTTTCAGGGCAGAGGCCACGCCAATCGGAATGGAGACCATGGCCGCAAGAAATATTGCAGACGTGGCCAGGAAAAAGGTGGCTGGAAACCTCCTCAAAATCATGTCGATGACCGGCTCCTCGGAATGGATGGATCTGCCCAGGTCACCATGGATCAAATCGTTTAGGTACCGGAGGAACTGTAGGTGCAAAGGTTTGTCCAGACCCAGATAGGTCTGCATCTCCTTGTATTCTTCCTCGGTGTATTGCACGTCCAGCATCAGGAGCACAGGGTCACCAGGAAGAATGTGGGTCAACATGAAGACCGCCAGCACAACCCCCAAAAGGACAGGAAACATTTGCAGGATCCTGCCTAAGACATACCTGGTCATGTTCTCCCCCTCTTTATCTTTTTCTCGACATCTCCAACCAACTCAAACAGGAAAGCTCGACTATTCCCGCTACGCGCTGACGGGCCACATCGAATACCCCTTATACATCAAAAGAGCTGGATGTCCAAAGAAAAGAAATAGACCCCAAAACGGATCCCATCTTTCAAGTCCGGAAATGTTCCCCCGTCTCTTTACGTTTCCACCGAACCCGCTGCATGAGAGGATGGTTCAACCTTATCGCACCGGGGTTTGGGCATTCGAGCACGCAATCACCGCCATACCAGCATTCCTCAGGATACAGTATTATGGGAGGTTTCCCTTTTTCAGGGTTCGGAATCAAGATGTCCATAGTACAGATATCGACGCAACAGTTGCAACCATTGCAGATTGATGGATCAAAGATAACGGGCCTGCCGGCTCCGGGCAGATTAGGTACGGCATAAGCTTTGGCTTCCATAAACCAGTGTCCTTTCTTTTTGCTTTGTGTTAGCTCAAAAAGCCCCTGTAGTCTTTATTGTGCTTCTCATACTCTTCCGAAAGGTCTCCCCAGAAACCGATTGGACGCTCTCCCACCTTCACGACGCCATCCTCCTGCCGGAGTGTTATGAACTTATGCCAATCCGGCGGATCGAGCGAAGGATAGTCCTGCCTGACAAATCCCAGATGCTTGCTGCTGGCTTTCCTGGCCAGGCTGGCCTGGATGATCAACTGATCACAAACCATCATATTGTAACTTTCCAAGACACGCATCAGAATATGCGGGTTGGGGGCATAAACCTCTTGCAATACATTCGCCTCGATATCATCGAGCCACATTTCGCCCAACCGGAGTAATTCATCATTTTTCGGTTCGCTGCAATAGTTTTGCATGATGCGGCAGAGACCCGCTCTCAACTCCTTCCAGTCCATTCCATTCCGTCTCTTTGCGGGGGCATATACCCGCGTTCGTTCCCTCTCGACCTGTTCCGAGTCGATCTCGGACTCTTTGGCCTTCATGACATATTCGGCTGCTTTTCTCCCCGCATATCTCCCGGTGGCAGCGGCATGAGAGTAATAGTTTCCTGCAAACAGGGCATTCCCCGCGGCAAAGAGCCCTTCCAGATTGGTTTCCAGATTCCAGCTCGTCACCAGTCCCCCTGGACTGGCAAAGGGGCCCCGCCCCCTGAAAAAGGGCAGGGAATCATAGCGCCAGAGTCCAGAATAGGGCTCCCCGCCCAGCATGAAATAACTCTGGAGCATATCCTTGCCGGGCTCAAACCCCGCATTATTGTAATTCTCCAAAACGGGCACCCTGGACCTTCCTTCCTCACCCACCATAAGTCCCCATATCGCCTTCCTCTCGTACTCCGGCATCCCGGGAAGGTCTGCATAGAGTGGCAATTTGAACTCCCCTCTCCTGATCCTCTCGGCCAATCCGTCAACCAGGTGCGGGGTCTGATAATCCGCCACCTGTGCCCGTTCCCCCAGGAACTTTTGGCCCTCTGCCGGCCGAGTCCTTTCTGACAGGTCCCTAATCGGCCTTTCCCTACCGTCCACCCAGGGGATCGGCTTTCCATCCGCATCCACCATACTACAGGGAAACCAAGTATTCTGTGGATTCCCCGTCCCGTAGGTCGGGAAATGATATCCCGGTGGCGGTGCGGCACAAGACTTCTCCATTAGAGTGAATTCAGCTCCAGCCTTCCATGTGATCGCAGGCCCGTCACTTATGACATTGGGGTGAAAGTATGGAAGACCGGTCAGCTCTGACGAAAAGCCCCAGTTCCCGTCATAGAATGCCATACAGTCCACGACAGCCTTTGCCTTGAATATGTAAAACTCTCCGGTGCGCACGTTGACTCCTGTGGCACCGATTATTCTACCCCCCTGCTTTCCACCTTCATTCAACAACCCTGTCACCATAACTCTTCCCAGGATATTAACTTTCAGCCTCCTGCATTCCTTCCACATGGAGGGTTTAAATGACGTACCCCATACCCGGAAATGATACTTGTTTTCGTAATCATAGGCGAAAAGAAACTTGGTCTCCTCATCTCTGAATGGAGCCCCTTTGAATTCATCATCCTTGTCCCTTACCTTCGCTCCCATCTTTTCAAGCTCAAGAAGAGTATCGTATCCTTCCCTTGCTGCAATGTATCTGGAAATCCCGTTAGAGTATCCGCCGAAGGACTTGAACTCCCATTCAACACATTCCTCGGGGGTAATCTTTGAACAGGGATTCGGCGTATTCAACCAATGATCCACTCCAGAGCCTCCCCCGCTTCTTTTGGGATGAGCTTTGTCCACAAGAAGGACCTTCAGTCCAACTCTGGCCGCGCTGATGGCAGCCATGCAGCCTGCGGGGCCTCCGCCAAGTATAAGCACGTCCGCTTTGAGCTCATTGTTCACGTCATAGCGTATGGAATAGGGCCACTTGAGTGCGTCAGTACCGATCTCGATCAGTGCTTCATACCACCCAGGCATCATAATCCTCCTATTATTAACTTGTTATCGAGTCTAGAAATAGTCTCATGAAGTGATCCTCCAGAACTATACGAACACTTAATAAAAATTACAAGGGAAGAATGGGGAAGTGTAGATTTTCAGTGGACTCTTCCCTGTTCGGGCTCCATTGAGAGGGTTGGATAAGGGGCCGGGCAGAAAAATTTCTTGCCTTGACTTACCCACCCTTCTCCTCTAATCTCGATGCTGTTCGTGGCTGTTTTTACCGGCCCCGGGTCGAGGCGTAAAGATATGACTATTTCGGGTATCATAACCCTTGTGACCGATTTTGGCCTGAAGGATCCCTACGTGGGTATGATGAAGGGGGCCATACTATCTGTAAACGAGGGCGTCCAACTGGTGGACATTACCCATCAAGTGGGGGCCGGGTCCGTTTTCCTGGCGGCCGGCATCCTAAGGGAGACCTTTGCCTTTTTCCCCAAGGGTACGGTCCACCTGGCCGTAGTAGACCCCGGGGTGGGAGGCCCGCGGCGTCCCATAGCCCTGGAGGCTGGAGGTCATTTATTCGTTGGCCCTGACAACGGCATCTTTTGGCCTGTTATCCGGGATTTCAATGGGAAAAGGATCGTCCACCTCACCGAGAAAGACTACTTCCTGCGGGAGCCCAGTTTCACTTTTCACGGACGGGATATCTTCGCTCCGGTTGCTGCCCACCTCTCAAAGGGGGTTGGGCTTGAACAGTTCGGCCCCCTCATAAGCGATCCCCGCAAACTGAACATACCTGCCCCGTTGGAGAAGGACGATACTCTCCTCGGGCAAATCATAAGGGTGGATAATTTTGGAAATCTGATTACGAATATCCATGCGGAAAGGTTGAAGCGGTACCTGGGAGAAGCACAACCTCTTATTGAGGTCGGCAAGCTGAGCATAAAAGGTCTCTCCAGAGCTTACTCGGACCTGGAGGAAGGTCAACCCCTGGCATTGATCAATAGCTCCAATTGGCTGGAAATAGCAGTAAACATGGGCCGGGCCTCACAATACATCGGCATGGATCGTGAAGAAATCTTTGGAACTGTAGTAAAGGTCAAGAGGGCGGCTACTGCAATCTGAGCCGGCGGGCCTTCTAACTTTGGGAAAGGCGTTTGAGATACTCCTCCCACTCCACGGGAAGGAGATACTTTTTCTTGCTGTTGCACTCCTTGCAGGCAGCGACAATGTTCCCTTTCTTGCTCCTCCCACCCCTGCTGAGGGGTAAAACGTGGTCCATGGTGAGGTTCTCCCTGCCCACGAAGCGATTACAGTAATAGCACACTCCTTTTTGGATCTTTCTCATCCACCAGCTGGATTGTTTTAGCCGGCGCGCTTTTTCCTTTTCTCTCCTTATGTCCTGTTCGCTGACTATGTTATCATCATAGAAAAAAATCATCTCCATTGTTCCAAAATCCTTTCCAATCCCCCGGTATCAGTAAAGGAAATCGGCCAGACCTCGGCGACCAATGGCATGCCGATCCGCCTACGTTTGTTCAATCGGAGCATCCGTCAAATCATTCCGAGCCGGAGGTCACGGTGAAGGTTTGCAGCTCTCGATAATGTCTTGCGACTCGATACCCAGAATATAACAGCCTCTATATCTCCCCCTCTTTATCGGTGTCCTGTGTCGCACGATCCCGTTGACCGTTATCTTTGCGGATACGGCGTAGAAGGTCATGTCCTTGATCTGATCTCCCGGACTCAGGTATTCAAGAACCCCAAGATCCTTTTTTTTCACAAGGACACCGAGACCATGTGTGGAACAGTCGCAAACATTCAAATGGTAAAGCCTCAACCTCTCCTTCTCGTCCCTTAAGGGTATCTCCACCGAGACCATCTCAGGGACTTCATACACATAGCGTTCGTCTCTTCTCCTCTCATTGATCTCCATGAAGGTGGGAAAACCCAGGATCAAGCCCACCAATGGATAATCGCTGCTGGTTCCCAAGAACTTTGTCGCACATCGGCAGAGATTTTCATGTATAGCAAATTGGAGCCTTATTTCCGGTTTGGACTGGACGAGGTAGTTGCCATGTTCCGGGGAAAGCTTGTCAATGATCAGCTCCCCTCCCTTTCTGGTATCTCCGTTCCCGGGGACATAATTTACCTGCAAGATCCTTGAGGAGAATTTTTCATTCTCCCCGGAAATGATGACCCTGACAGGCTCATCCTCTGAGATCACCAGATCCAAAATCCTCAAAATCTTCTCAGGGTCACCCAACCTTCGCCAACTGACTCGATTAGTCGTCATGGTTCGACCTGCCGGTTAAGGATTTGGGAAGCTCCTACGGGTTATTTAACATTAATTTTCTGAAAAATCCAAGCATGAATTCAAGTTCTCCCTTTCCGTGTAGATACTAACCTGTTGACTGAAACCCCCTCAAGTGTTAAATTTACATTAAATGTCTCCGAAAAGAGGCCATTGATATTCCCGTGAGTCGCTGGGAGTTGGGCAAAAGGGGGTGTTTCTTAAGGGTCTCAAGATTGCATATGCAACTTGACTTACACTTTCTCATGGGGCAGGCCTTGGAGGAAGCGAGAAAGGGCCTCAGGGAGGGAGAGGTGCCCGTGGGCGCCGTTGTTTGTGATCAGGGAGGACGGATAATTTCCAGGGCCCATAACAGACCCATCTGCCTGTGTGACCCCACGGCCCACGCGGAGATCCTGGCCTTGAGGTCTGCCGGCTCCTCCCTTGGAAACTACAGGCTTGAGGAGGCCACCCTGGTGGTGACCCTGGAACCCTGTTTCATGTGTATGGGGGCTGCGGTGAATGCCAGGATATCCAGGCTTGTATATGGGGCCGCTGACCCCAAATTCGGGGCTGCCGGTTCCCTTTACAGTCTGCACCAGGATGAACGCTTGAATCACCGTGTTGAGGTGGTTCCTCGGATCATGGAAAAAGAATGCCGGAAAATCATGCAGGACTTTTTCCGTGATCGAAGGCAGGAGGTGAAGAATCCCGGAGAGGTACCGAAGTGGTCGTAACGGGGTCGACTCGAAATCGACTTGTCCCGTTGAAAGCGGGGCACGTGGGTTCGAATCCCACCCTCTCCGCCAAGATATTGGGCGACGCAGGCGCCTTCCCTCCAGGCGAGGGGATTGATGCCTTTGAGGAGCATCCAATTCTGCTCAAATCCAGGCTTGCTCCTCTGGGAGG
>JAFDIC010000535.1 GCA_019308525.1 Deltaproteobacteria bacterium | reverse complement strand
CAGTATTTTCGATCCTTGATAGAGAACATCAATGACATAATCATGGTCATTGAATTCAACGCGACAATAAGGTATGTGAGTCCCTCTGTTCAGCGGATACTGGGTGACGACCAGGACGAGCTGACTCAGGCCAATGTCTTTGATTATGTCCACCCCGAAGACCTTGGTGAGGTGAACAAGGCCTTTGAGACTGCGCGGAGTGGAGATCAGCCCATCATTCAACTGGAATGCAGGGTCCGGAACAAGAGGGGGGAATGGCGTGTCTTCAAGGTGGTCGCTCACGTGTCCAGAGACCAGGCGGAAGAGACGATTGGCATAGTCACGCTAACCGATATCACGGTTTACAAGGATGTGCAAACAGCCCTCAAGGCAGAGAGAGACAGGGCACAGCAATACCTGGATATTGCGGGGTGCATGTTTGTCGCCCTGGATAGGGAAGGCAAGGTGACTCTTGTGAACAAGGCCGCTTCCCGGATACTCGGCTATGATGAAAAGGAGATATTGGGTAAAGATTGGTTTGAAACTTTCCTTCGGCCCGAGGATCGAAAGAACGTAAGAGCGGTATTCTCGGAAATAATAGGAGGAAAGATTGAACCATTCCAATACCAGGAGAACCCGGTTCTGACCAAGCACGGGGAGGAAAGGACCATAGCCTGGCACAACAGCCTGATAAGGAACAATGACGGGCATATAGTCGGTACCTTGAGTTCTGGCTTTGATATGACGGAGCGAAATCGCCTCGAAGAGCAATTGCGGCAGTCCCAGAAGATGGAGGCGGTGGGTTTGTTGGCCGGTGGTATCGCACATGACTTCAATAACCTCCTGACCTCCATCATGGGCAATGCCCAGCTCGCCATGATGGAGGTCGACAAGGATACACCCATTTACGAAGAACTGGAAGAGATCCAGAGGGGCGGAAAAAAGGCCGCAGACCTGACCCGCCGACTCCTCGCCTTTAGCCGTAAGGAAATCACCCAGCCGAGGGGCTTGGACATCAACAAACTTGTAGGGGATATGGAAAAGATGCTCAGGAGGCTCGTAGGAGAAGACATTGAACTTGAAACCATCCTCGAGCCCAGGCTCTGGAGCGTATACGCAGACCCAAGCCAGGTCGAGCAGGTGATTATGAATCTAGTGGTCAATTCCAGGGAGGCAATGCCCAAAGGCGGGAAGCTGACAATCCAGACGGCAAACGTAGAGCATAGGGCAAAATCCTCAGAGGAAAGGGAGCTTGAACAGGGGACTGGATCTTTCGTGATGGTCGCTGTCAGGGATACGGGGAAGGGCATGGACAAGGAGACCCAGTCCAGGATCTTTGAGCCCTTTTTCAGCACGAAGGGGAAGGAGACGGGCACAGGCCTCGGGTTGTCTACGGTGTTCGGTATCGTAAAGCAAAACAAGGGATTCATTCGGGTCCGCAGCGAACCCGGCAAGGGAACCGATATGGAGGTTTTTTTTCCAAAGTCCGAGGTGGATAAAGAAAGAGAGGCGGAGGGGGAAGAAAATATCATCCACCCTGGACCCATGGGCCTTGAAACCGTGCTTGTGGTGGAAGACGATGATTTGATGCGGAATATGACAGTCAAGGCGCTCAGAAGATACGGGTTCAGGGCCCTGGGGGCGAAAGATTACCAGGAAGCCGCAAGAGTCAATGAGAGTGTAAAAGCTATCGATATCCTCTTGACGGATGTTGTGATGAGCGGCATGAACGGCAAGGAACTGGCTGAAAAACTCAAGTCAATAAGGCCTGGCCTCAAGATATTGTTTATGTCGGGCTATCCCCAGGACATCCTCTCGCGTTACGAAATAAGCGAAGGGGAAGTGGAATTCATCAAAAAGCCCTTCAGTCCCCATGCGCTGGCACGAAAGATCAGAGAGGTCCTGGACAGGAAGTGAGGTTGCTTGCCGGGAGGGTCAATAGGTGACCACGTTAGATGCGGAGAGTATCTCAGAGACCAGGGTAGCCCCGGCTATGACAGTGGCCTCTCCGATCAGGTCCTCGGGTTGGATTTTCCGCGCCTGCATACAGGGGGAGCAGACCATTAGACTGCCTCCTGCTTCCAGGAAGGTCTCCAGGAGCTCTTTCAGAGGTGGAAACCCCGATGCATGCACATGATCAGCATAGTCTTTCAGTGCCAGGTATACACCGGTGGACTGCAAGACTACAGTCACTTCGGTCCCCATAGCGAGACCGCTGCTGCCCAGCACAAAGGGAAGGGTGGCCTTGTCAGGGCTTTCCTCTGCATGGGTGGCTATGATTACCAGCTTCTCCTTTTTCTCCTCCATGGTTCCTGTCCTTCTTTCTTTGATTCTCTGAAGGCCTAAAAGACGAGTGTTTCGTTGTTCGAGCCTGAAAGGAGATCCCGGGATATTCTTGTTCTCCCGCGGGGTGTGGGGCTGACCCTTCAAGGGTTGGACCGTAGGTTCGGGCTATTCTTGCCTCTCTTGACTCTTCTCAGCGTCGCCGACCCGGCAACTTTCCCTCATTCAGGTGGAGATCCCCAGCTTGGGGAGAAGGTAGGCCTGAAGGAAGATCCAGATCCCGATAACGAGGAGA
>JAFDIC010000534.1 GCA_019308525.1 Deltaproteobacteria bacterium | reverse complement strand
TAAATTATCGCACAAACAGAGGCATCTTTATTCAGGTCGGCGGTGTAGAGGATTTCCATGACTCCTGTGACGCAGGCGCTGATATCACCTTTTACCTCAACATAGGAAGATATTTTTAGGGCCCCTTATCCTGAAAAAGAAAATCATGACCTATAACAACAATCATGGGCCAGTGAGCTTAGCAAATAGAGGATTTTCCGATCAATTCTTGGATTGTTTGGAAATACTCCCTGAACTTAGTGTATATACCTTTCAAAGGGGGCATTAAGCAGTTTGTGGCAACAGCAAAGAAGGAAAAGCTCTGGGGAGAAAGGCGTCAGGGATAGGCTGTTGGAGGCAGCAACGGCACTTTTTGTCGAAAAGGGGTAGAGCCTGTACTCATGTCAGGGAGATCGTGACCTGCGCGAGTGTGACCAAGCCGGCTTGGTACTACTACTTTAAGAACAAGAGGGGAGTTTTTTACGCCATTCTGGATTCAGCCATCCGCGTGAAAAAAGGTGTTTTGGCTGAGGTCATCGGGTCGGAAGGAACGGCCCTTGATCGCCTAATCTGTCTTTACAGGCGCTTTTACCAGGGCATCGTGGAGCACCCAGCCCTCGCAAAGCTAATCATCAATCTGATTTCCGGAGCACCCCAAGGCGCTCCTCAATACGACGTCGACCAATATCATGATCTCATGATGGGGGGGGCATAAGAACAATATATCACCAGGGGATGAGCAAAGGAGAACTGGAAGAAACTGATCTAGACGATGCGGCCAGTCTGATAGCAGGCATACTTGATTTTTGCCTCCACATGGACTTCACTCGACCTGAATCGAGAAGACCCTGAAAGAGCCGAACGTTTACTACTACTTGCCTTTCAGGGCCTAGTGCAAGAGAAAGAAAGGGAAGTATCGAAGACACATTAAAAATGCTAAAGTTACGATCCACCACGACTTGCCCTAGGCCTGGACTGGCTGGGGAAACGCGGCCTTGTCTTGGGAGCGCAGGCCTTGGAATAACAAGGAGAGAATGGAGTACCTGAGAAATGTGTGAGTCACTATGAAAGAGATTTCCACACAGAAAGCTTCTTTTTGTTCTTAATCCATGATATAGGGGAGCATATCGCATTCAAAAATGATACAAGCATCAATACCGGAGGTATGAAAAATGGAAAGTAAAATAGCCAAAGCGCTCAAGCTAAGACATGGGCCTGTTGCTATCCTCTGGATGGATGAGAGACCGGAGGAGGCCGTGCAGTTCAAGGAAGGCAAATGGGGATGTGTCATGTGGATGCTGGCCAGGGCGGCCAAGGGAAAGACTGTGGTATTCAGCGAGGAAACTTATGGGTGCTGGGGGGGCGGGGTCGGTCTTGGTTTTGGAAACCAGTATCTCAAGTTCCCCGGCGGTATCGAGTGCTTTTATTATTTTTTGTCCACCGGAAATGAACAATGGGAGAAAGGAAAAAAGGTTACAAAACAAATAGAAAACTTCGTCACAAGGGATTTCTTGGAAGATTTCGTCCATGGAGAATGCTACCTGAAATCACCCGAATTGGTCCGCGAATTTGTGGAGAACATGCCCATTATGAGGGTTCCTTCAAGATATGTGGCATTTAAACCCCTCGATATGGTGGACCCGGAAAAGGAACGACCTGAAATCATCGTATTCCTGGCAGCACCGGATCAGCTTTCAGCCCTTGTGGTGCTTGCAAACTATGGAAGAGAGGGCACTGAAAATGTAACCATTCCTTATGCCGCCGGGTGCCAGACCATCGGAATTTTCCCTTACAAGGAGGCCAGATCCGAGAACCAGCGTGCTGTTGTTGGCCTTACCGACCTGTCCGCCAGGGAAAATATCAGGAAACAGCTTGGCAAAGACCTGTTCTCTTTTGCGGTTCCCTTGAAGATGTTCCTGGAAATGGAAGCGAACGTGGAAGGAAGTTTCTTGGAAACAAAGACCTGGAGGCTCCTATCCGGTGAGAAAACAAAGTAAAGCAGGCTAAAATGGGATTGAACCAGCAATGCCCAGTTAGGATCTTGGCAAGTATTTTTCAGGGTAATCAGTGTCAGCATGCATTTTGAAACGTCCGACCAAAATGCGGCAATTGCGATCCATATACCGCCGACACAGTCGGCTTGCCCCATATGAGGGTTCAAGGTTCAAAGTTCAAGGTTGACGAACTCGTAAAAAGTCAAAATTGAGATGGCAAAGTAAAAAGCTTCAAGTGAGTATTCAAGTTGAGCTTGCGAAATCCCGCTTAGCGGGAGCGCGCGAATCTCGTGTGATCACCGCTAAACAGTGCCGGTATCTGCGAGAGGCGTACTTAGCGTACGCCGCAATCACAACGAGATCAAGCGCAACGCAGAAATTGGACTTTTTACGAAGCCATCAAGGTTGAGAGTTCAAGGTTTGGTGTGTTTCATTGGTTCTATTGGTCTGTTGGTCTGATTGTTCAGGGTTCACCGTTCATGGATTGATGGAGGCGGCTGATCCTATCGCAGGAGCAGAAGAAACACCGGGGCCGGAATCCCGGTGACACCTTGGTCATGGAAGAATCGGTCCTTGGTAACGAGGAT
>JAFDIC010000533.1 GCA_019308525.1 Deltaproteobacteria bacterium | reverse complement strand
TCCGAACGCTTATATATTGCATGTTCCGGACAGGCTTTGGCGCAAGGTGGATTGTCACAGTGCATACAGGCATAACGGAAGTATATTATCCGGCCTAAGGATTCCCTTTCCAATTCCAACACCCTGTCCCACCACACCCCCGGCCTGGTGAGGTTTTCTTGCTTGCATGCAATGACACATGTCATACAACCTGTACATCTGTTCAGGTCAACAACTATTCCATATCTCGCCATGATTTTCCTTCCTCCCCGTGTTATCTCAACCAGTTCATGCCTTAAGCACTTCGCAGACCACTTCTTTAAAAGGGGGAAACCCGGAGATGGGATCGAACTGTCTTGGTATCAATTCATTTACATTTGCCTTTGCCCACCCGTGCATCATACCCACAACTCCGGGGGGGACCATGATAGTCGGTTTTGCTTTTACACGAATCTGGCCGTAAGCTGTTCTTAAGAGCACCTCCTCACCCTCCCGAATATCCCTTTCGGCTGCGTCCTTTGGGTTGATAGTCAAGAGAGGATCTCTCTGAAGTTCGAGCAACCAAGGCGAATCTTCTCGCCATTTACTGTGGGTGATATAGGGAACTCTGGCACCGGAAATCAGGATCAAGGGAAATTCTAAGGTCGTCTCCATGGGCTCTTTATACACGGGCAAGCCTGGATAACCATGTTTCTCCAAGACCAATGAGACGGCTTCGACTTTGCCTGATGGCGTCATGAAACCCCGTTTTTTATCAGGCCTCATATCTCCAGTTTCATACTTCCGGTACAGTTCTCGACCCAAGCCAGGGACACTGACGCCTTCCACCTGATGCCTTCTCAAGTCGTCATAGCTGAGACCCCACATCCCCAGGATATCATTGCAGGCCGCTTCCACGTCCCCGTTGAAAAAGGTGTCCTCATACCCTAAACGTACACCAATGTCCAAGGCGATTTGCCAGTCTTCTTTACACTCACCCCGGGGCTTGATCGGCGTGCGCCCGAATATTTGCCTGCCGAAATAGGCAAAAGGAGCCAATCTCTCGTAATTCATAGCTGCAGGCAGCACGAGATCCACGTAATCATGGGTCCAGGGACGATAGAAATAATCCACTGCCATTGTGAACATAAGGCCTTCAAGAGCCTGTTGGTACTCGTGTGTCTGCGGCCAGATCATGGTGTTTAGACCCCAACCAAGGAGGGCTTTTATCTTTCCCTCTTTTATCCACTCAACCAGATGATTGGTTTGAACCTCAAATAGTTTTTCCGCCCACACAGGAAAATCTTGCAAGTCCAAACGGTAATTCGTCATCTCGAGCATTTTGTCCCGCATGCAAAACTTCGGAGGACCGTCAGCCCAATTTGGTGCGCTCATTTCCACAAGAGGATCCGTGGGCTTTAGGATGCCTCCAGGCATATCAATATAACCACAAATGGCAGGAATCATTAGTATTGCCCTATGGTTGTTTGTGGCATTCAAATCATGAGTGGTTCCCTGTGCACCGGTCATCAATCCTCCTGGCCGATGCGTGGCATAAAGGCGGGCTGCATCAATTATCTTCTCTCTAGGGACCCAGGTAATCTTCTCTACCCTTTCCGGAGTAAATGCCTTCACATAATCTCGCAACTCATGGATTCCATAGACCCATTCGTCACAGAATTCTTTGTCTTCGAGTCCTTCCCTAAAAATCACGTGCATAATCCCGGCTGCAAGCGCCGCAGTTGTTGCAGGTCGCGGTCGCAAATGGATGTCGGCCAGTGTCCCGGCTGTAGGGGTGATCCTGGGGTCCACTACAATAAATTTCACTCCCCGTTCCTTTGCATCTACAAGTTGTCCGTGACAAAGAAACGGCTGCCCGGAATAGGCCGGATTTGTGCCCCAGATGAGCATTACTCTCGTTTCCTCGCTGGGAAGACCTCCCATGGTTGGGAAACCGTAGGTGAGTAACTCTGCCAACTGGGCAGCTCTGCGGCAGGCCGTGGAACTCTCACACCCATAGTTCACAGAACCGTATACGGCTGCTAGGCGCTGGACTGCCGCCCTTGGCTCCTTGGGATCACCCACATAAAAGAAAACCGCATGAGGTCCATACTCTTTCTTGATTCGATTCAGATGATCCACGATAATACCATAGGCCTCATCCCAGGAAATTTGCACGTATCCTGGATCAAGTGATCCCTTTGGGTTTGTTCGCTTCATGGGGTATATTAGCCGTTCAGGATGATAAAGTCTTTGAAGGGTCGCATAGGCCTTGGAGCAAAGTGGAGATGCAGGAAACCCGGGCCATGGTTCAATACGCGTCACAATGTCTCCCCTTCTGTAGAACTTGATTCCGCAGGAGGGGACTTGGTTACAGCCATCACAAATTGTGTATCCCTCTACTTCCTCTTCAAGTTCAGGGGATCCCTTTTTCGTTTGATCAAATAACTCCTCTTCTTCTCTATTTCTCGCAGGAGACATGGGATACCTCCTTTGCTGTTTCCATCCTCGGTCTTATTCATGCGGATGAAGGGTTCTTATCATATGTCTCGGGATGAGATACTGGAACCCATCTAACAGTATGACGACCACCTTATCTGTCA
>JAFDIC010000532.1 GCA_019308525.1 Deltaproteobacteria bacterium | reverse complement strand
ATTTCCGGGTAAGGTGTTCAAAGGTGAGATATCCGTCATCAATCCAACCCTTGATCCTGCCACCCGGACCGGTCAGATCGAAATCCATATCCCCAACAAGGATCTGACGCTTCGCTCCGGGATGTTCGCCCATATTCGCCTGGCCCTGGGTGAGAAACAGGCCCTAGTGATTCCCAAGGATGGCCTCAATAGGTTGCCAGGCACGGGTAGTTACTTCGCCTATGTGGTAGAAGACGGAAAGGCCGTTATGAAAAACATCAAGATCGGCATGATTCAGGGGACATACGTAGAAGTCACTGAAGGCCTGAAAGAGGGAGAACAGGTGGTGGTCAAGGGGCAGAACAGGTTGAAGGACGGCACCAGGGTCAGGGTCCAAGGAGAGGGCAAATGAAGCTGCCGGAGTTTTCCGTAAAACAGCCAGTGGCGAGCCTGATGCTTTTCCTTGCCCTCGCATTGATGGGGACATTTGACATCAACCGGCTCAATATCGACATGCTCCCTGATATCAGCCCTCCGGTAATCTCCATTCTCACCTCCTGGTATGGGGCCAGTGCATCCGATGTGGAGACAGAGGTCACGGAACCTATAGAGGACGTAGTGAATACGGTCAACAATCTCGATACCCTGACTTCGAAGTCTCTCGACAACCTCTCCGTGGTCTCGTGCAAGTTCGATTGGGGAACAGACTTGGACGTAGCAAGCAACGACATCCGCGACAGGTTGGAACTTGCCAAGAGGGATCTCCCAGATGATGCCGAGAAACCCGTCCTTTTCAAGTTCAGCAGTGCCACGGCCCCCATCATGTTTATGACCATAAGCGGCCAGAAGAGCTGGCCCCGGCTGTACCACCTGGTGGACAAGGAAGTTGCTGATGCCCTCAAAAGGGTACCGGGCGTCGGAGCCGTGATGGTTGAGGGGGGGCTTCGCAGGAGGATCAACATCTATTTCGACCTTGCCAGGCTGGAAGGATTCGGTATTCCTCTCTCTAGGATCAATCAGGTTCTAGCCGCTGAAAACCTCAACATTCCTGCAGGAAGCATCAAATCTGGAACAAAGGACTACTTCGTGCGTGTGCCGGCCCGTTACAAGTCCGCCCGGGAAGTGGGAGATACCGTGATCGGGTATTTTCAGGGCCGTCCAGTGTACCTGAAACACGTGGCAAGGGTGGAGGACGGCTATGAGCCGGAGGAAATGAACGGATGGGGAGACGGACTTCCGGCCATGGTCCTTATCCTTCAAAAGCAGACAGGAAAGAACACGGTCGAGGTAACAAGGCGGGTCAAGAAAAAGCTCAAGGAGATCGAGAAAAACCTTCCTTCCGATGTCAAGATCAATATTGTCATGGATTCTTCTGAAAATATCCTGACATTTGTCAAGAATCTGAGGACCACACTCTTCTACGGGATTTTCTTTGTGGTCCTGGTAACCCTGCTTTTCCTAAGAAGGTTGAGGCCCGCCTTCATCATCTCCTTGGCCATCCCCTTCTCACTGATCATCGCCTTCATTCTGCTCTATCTCTTTGGTTACACCATCAACCTGGTGTCACTCATGTCCCTGGCCATCGCATCAGGAATGGTGGTGGACAACGGCATCGTAGTCCTTGAAAATATTATCAGGCACATGGACCGTGGCGGAAGGATAAAGCCAGCCGCCATGTTCGGGGCAAGCGAGATGGGTCTTGCCATCACGGCTTCCACCATGACCACGGTGGTGGTCTTTGTACCTCTGATGTTCCTCTCCGGGCTCGCCGGCATTATCTTCAAGCAGCTGGGCGTCACACTCGTGGCGACCCTCCTTGCTTCCCTGCTCGTGGCCCTGTTGCTGATTCCTATGCTGGCTTCGCAATTGGTCGCGGCCACTCCCGAAGCCCTCAAGAAGAGAAAGGGGGCAATAGGACGTATCTATGGCTTATCCGAGCAAGCGTTCGAGGCACTAGAAGGGCTTTACTCCGAAATCCTTGAGTGGGCACTGAAACATAGAAAGACCGTACTCCTGCTGGCGGTGACAATCTTTGCCAGCAGCATTTCCCTCATTCCCTTTCTCTCCACCTCCTTTTTCCCCACTGTGGATACCGGTGAAGTCAATATCGACTTTCGCCTTGCCGAAGGCTCTCCTATAGAAGAGACCAACCAAGTGCTCGAAGCGATCCTCAAAGATATCGACGAGGTGGTACGGCCCGAGGAGATGCGCCATTCCTACGGCTTTGACGGAGAAAGCAAAGAGGGGATTGGTGTAGCCCTGGGTTTTGACCAGGGCCCCAATGTGGGGGCCATCGGTTTCAAGCTGGTGGATCGGGACAAGAGAACACGTTCCGCTGAGGATGTTGCAGCGGCCTTACGGGCACGGGTGAAGGAAATCCCCGGCATCGCCAAGATCCGGGTGATGGCCCAGAGCGGCATCGCCTCTGTGCTTATGGGGGGAGGCAAACCCGTCTCCATGGAGATCCAGGGCTCGAACCTGGATGAACTCATGCGGTTTGCCCGCAAGGTCAAATCAATAATGGAAAAGATTCCTGGTCTGGTGGATGTGGATATCAGCCAGAAAGATCCAAGACCCGAGATGTGGGTCCAGGTGGACCGGGAAAAGGCCT
>JAFDIC010000531.1 GCA_019308525.1 Deltaproteobacteria bacterium | reverse complement strand
AGGGCACGATGGTTCTGGAGCCCGTTCGTGTGGTGTACGGTCGGGCTGGCGCCAATCATCAGGGCTGAAGGCTTTGTGGTGGCATAGAGTCTGGCCGCTTCCCTTACAAGGTTTGAAGGCACTCCCGTGATCTTCTCCGTTTCTTCAGGCGAGAATTTTTCCACGTAGGCCCTGTACTCTTCAAAGCCAACCGTCCAGTTTTCCACGAAATCCATGTCAAAGAGTTCTTCTTGGATTATCACGTTAGCCATGCCCAGGGCCAGGGCCCCGGATGTCCCGGGTCTTATACGCAGATGAATGTCCGCATGAACGGTCATGGGAGTAATCAGCGGACCTACCTCTATGATCTTCATTCCCCGTTCCCTGGCATCCAGCAATCTCCTCACATCGGATGTGTTGGAGTAAAAGGGGTTCTTGCTCCATACCAATAGGCAATTGGTCTTTTCTATTTCCGGGACGCCCATGGCCCCATAATTCAGGGCCGCGGCCATGGCGGCAGCCCTGCTGCAAGTGCTGGACTCTGTGCAATAATTGGGAGACCCAAAGCTGTGGGCAAGTCTTTTCAAAAAGGACCTCATCCACTTGGGATACCCGGCGTAGAAGACTACGGCCTCGGGCCCTGATTCCGACTTGATTTCCAAGAGTCGCTCGGCAATAATGTCCAAGGCCTGCTCCCAGCTGATCGGCTCAAATCGTGCGGCCTTCCCCTTTCCCTTCTTGAGCAAAGGTGTGCGAATACGATCTTTGTGGTAGACATACTGGCGGGTGGCGGCGCCCTTGGAACACAGGGTTCCTTGGCTGTGAGGGTTTTCCTTGGTGCCCTCTACCTTGATTATGACTCCGTCCTTCACATAGGCATCGATGCCGCAGTGGGATACAGGGTTGCAGATCGAGCAGATTGTCTTCCGTATTTCAATGCCCGGTTCCGCCGGGAGAATCTTGGGCCTGCCTTCTTCCCCACTGCTCACTGTACCTTGGGCCATGATCCGTGCCTCCTGGTTAGATATCCCGTGGCGAGGATAGTTGTAATAGGCTCCCTGAGATATTTCATTAAATTGACGAATTGTCAATAGTTCCTTTCTGGTACAGGCCCTGGGCGTCCAGGGGTGAAAGCAAGAGAGATCCTTTTTCCGGGGTCCCTGGTTGACGACTCAAAACATCAACCTGTGGTATACTTGAATCAAGAAGAGGGGAACACAGCGAAATGGTTCCGAATATTGTCACTACTATCCTGGATCGCCTCCAGGGCTCGGGCCACGAGGCTTACGTGGTGGGCGGAGCCGTGAGGGACATATGCCTGGGACGGGAGCCCACGGACTGGGATGTGGCAACATCCGCTCCAACCGATACAGTGAGAAGGTTGTTTCGGGACATGAAATATTTCAGCCTCAACGAATACACGGTCACCCTTGTTCATGAGGGGCGACAGTATGAAATAACGACATTCCGGGGAGAGGGCCGGGCTGGCAAGACACTCCAGGAGGACTTGGGTCATAGGGACTTCACCATCAACGCGATGGCCTGTGACATCCACAGTGAAAGAATTATTGACCCCTATGGCGGCCGACTTGATCTCGCCAGGAAGATGGTAAGGGCCGTGGGAAATCCCGCCGACAGGTTCCTTGAGGATCCCCTAAGGCTTATTCGTGCGGCAAGACTGGCCGTTGAACTGGGTTTCGGAATTGAGCATGGGACCCTCAAACAGATGTCAGTAATGGCTGGGGAGCTCAAAAGAGCGGCTCCAGAGAGAATCAGGGACGAGTTCACAAAAATCCTGTTAAGCGGGAAGCCTTCCTATGGGATCAAGATCTTGCTCAAAACCAGCGTCTTGAAGATCTTCCTCCCGGAACTGTCGGAGGGGTACAGAAAGAGGCAGAACCCCTATCACGGTTACACGATTTTCAGGCACATCATGGAAACCGTTGATAGGGTCCAGCCTGAGCTTGAGCTGAGATTGGCCGCCCTGCTGCACGACATTGCCAAGCCGAGGGTAAGGAAGAAGACCAATAATTGCTACAGGTTCCTGGACCACGACAGGGTGAGTGCCGATTTGGCCCGAGAAATCATGACGCGTCTCAGGTTCAGCAAGCACCTTACCGAACAGGTGGTAAGACTAGTCTCTCTCCACATGATAAACTACAATTCCGACTGGAGTGATAGGGCTGTGAGACGCCTTATGAGCCGAGTGGGACCTGAGCACCTGGGTCGGCTGCTCGCCTTGAGGGAAGCGGATTTGGTAGCCCATGGGAAGGACAGCAGGGCCTTAAGAATGTTGGTCGAACTAAAGGAGAGGATAAACAGGATGGCAGGAAGTTCCCCTCCCTTGAAGACCAGAGACCTGGCGGTGAACGGCCGCACGGTCATGAATACCCTCGGCCTGAAGCAGGGACCGGAGGTTGGGCGGATCTTGAAATGGCTGATGGAAAAGGTCCTAGAGGACCCGGAACTCAATAGGAGAGAAGAGCTTGTTTCACTTCTCAAAGGACTCAAGATAAAGGAAGAAATTGTGCCAAAGGAATGATAGGATGAGGGGCGTGAATCTTCAGCGTAATGTTTGTACTACCGCCTATAAGGAGACCTCGAACCAACAATACCTT
>JAFDIC010000058.1 GCA_019308525.1 Deltaproteobacteria bacterium | reverse complement strand
CCACCAGTGCTACTTCTCCCTTGGCAATGGTACCGAGGTAGTCAAAAGTATGGATTCTGAACGGTAGCTTCTCTGCTCGTTTGGCCAAATTCAGGAGTATGGGCACATTCACAGCCAATCCAATTGTCAAACCATCGGGTTTCTCATTCATCAACCCCGATAGCATAGCCACACCTCCGCCCCCGGGTTTGTTTTCCACAATAATGTTCCATCCCGTGTCTTCTTCGATCTGGGCTGCAACCAACCGTCCCAGGGTATCAGTGGATCCCCCGGCCCCAAATGCAATCAGAAGCTTAATCGAACCCTTGGGAGCCCAGTCTTCCGCTTGACCCAAAACAGGTGCCAGCACCATGCAAACGACTGCAAAACCAATCAAGAATCTTCTTGTAACCATAGCTTCCTCCTTTTCCAGTTTGTGTCTGGTTTACAGGTTGAAGATCTTTCTATCACATCTTCCCTTTGCCCATTACCTCCTTTCTAATGGTTATTGGTTTCTCGGGTTTGCTGGATAACTGCATAGAATAACGAACAATATCACGAAAGACCGTTGAGTATATTGGCTATTGATGACAATTGTCAAGAGATATGCTGGAAACCTTTTTGGCACCCTAATTTCAGCGCAGAGGCATTTCCCGGTAGGGTAGCCCCAATTCCTGAGCCAGGGCCACGAGGTCCTCTTCCAGGGACTCTCCAGGAGCTGTCTCTATGGTCTTGTCTGCCACTACAAAGACCTGTAGCTTCTTGGGATCCAGAAATTTCCTGGCCAGGGATTCAAGCTCCTCCCTGGTGGCGCCAATGAAGGAGTCCTGTATCCGCTCGAGGGTGTCTAAAGGCTCGTTCCTCATATAGTAGCGGCCATATACCTCTACCAGTTCGGCAGGCGTATCCACGTTGAACACGAAGCTGTTCAAGGAATCCAGCCGCTTTTGCTCCAGTTCCCTCTCCGGCACTTCCCTGCGCAAGGAATCCATTATCTTTACGGTTTCACGTACGGATTCCGCGGTCTTGTCTGCCCTACAGCCGACATAACCCGCCAGAAAACCTGCCTTCCACTTGTATGACTGGAAGAAACCCGCAGAATAGACAAGACCGAGGTCATCCCGTAGCCTGGTATAAAGCAGAGAGTCCTTGCCCCCGAAGATACGTACCAGGAGGTCCATTTTCCAGTAGTCCGGATTCGTGCGCTTTATACCGGGTAGCCCCATTGTAACCTGGGATTGTACCTGGCCGGGTTTATGTATGAGTGCAATGACCGGCGGGGTCTCCCCGGGCTCCGCTAGGTCCCGTACCGGCACTTCCTTTTTCTCAAATCCGCCAAGGAACCTCTCCAGATCCTCAATGGCCTTCTCCTTTTCAATGTCCCCCGCCAGGCATAAGACCATGTTTCCCGGAACAAAGTAGGTCTTCAAGAACCCGGTAAGATCCTCGCGTCTGATGCGGGGGATGGTTTCCACCCCCTTCAAGGGATCTCGCCCATAGGGATGGTCCTTGAAGTGCCAAATCCTCCACTCCCTCATGCTGACGGCCTGGGCGTCCTCGCTCTGCCTCTTTAGGGCCGACAATGCCTGTTTCTTGACCGCATCCAGCACCAGGGCATCGAATCTCGGGCGTCTCAGCACCTCTTCGAGTATCTCCAAACCCTTTTCCCAGTCTTCCTTCATCACGGAAAGATTGATGAAGCTCATCTCCTCTCCAATGGAAACCGACAAGTCGATGGCCTTTTCGTCCAAGAGGACCGCAAGGACCGCGGGGCCGTATCTTTCCGTACCTCCCCGTATGATGGATCCACTGAGAATCCCCGCCAAACCGGCTTTTGAAGGAGGCAAGTCCACCTTCCCGGCTTTGACCAGTATGGTCAAGTCGATAAGGGGTAGCTCTCTGTCAGGCAGGTAGAACAGCTTCGAGCCCCCTATTGAAGCGGTCTCTGCCCTGGGATAAATTATCTTTTCAGGGTGTCGCTCAAAGGACAGGGGATGTTTCCAGCCGGGCGGGGTAGGATAGATCGAGTGGTTCTCGAAGGACTTCGGCTTTGCCAGCTGGAGGGCCGCCTTGCCGCTGATGGTTCTCATCTCTTCGTACTTTATCGGCGGCCTCCCTGCCCTTCCGCCCGGCATTATGAAGACGGTATTCTTTCTCTCTCTGGTGAGATACTTCTCTGCCGCATCCATTATCTCTCGGGGAGTAATCTCCCTGAGCCTGTCCAGGTAGCTCATCAGGTAACGCCATTCCTTCTGTATCTCCAGTGTGGCTAGTGTGCCGGCCAGCCCTTCGTTGTCACGAAGCTTCTCTATAAGCGCCCTCTGGTTCATCTTGATCACCCGCTCCAGCTCCTTTCGGGAAACAGGTCTCTCCTTCAGGCCCTCCACCTCTTTGAGAAGCATCTCTTCCAGCTCCCTGGAGACCTTGAGGTATATCCGGCGCTTCTGGGCTTCTGATACCCCATCCCTCACTAATTCCCCTGGCTCATTGGGGGAGCCGCCGAGGACAAAAAGCCCGCCGTATCTGGTATCCAGGTTTGTTGCCCAGGCCCGGTCTGCAAGGCCCCTGTTGATGATGTTCTGGTTGATGCGCGAACTGTGCCCGTAGCTCAAGACCATGCTCAACACGTCGAGTGCATAGAAATCCTTCTCCCCCATGGGAGGCGCATGGAACCCTATTCTCACCAGCGGGGTCCTGGCTCCCTTCAGGTACCGCAGGCTCTCCCTGGGCCCTTCCTGGACGGGCTCCCTTGTAACTATCTCAGGTGCCCGCCTACCAGCCGGATATCTTTCAAAGTAGATCTTGGCCAGCCTCCGGACCTCTTCCACCCTCACATCACCCACCAATACGCATACGGCGTTCGACGGGTTGTAGTATTCCCTGTGAAACTCCGTGGCGTCCCTGGTACTGAACATCTCCATGTCCGACTTCCAGCCTATGACAGGGTTTCTATAGGGATGCGCGGTGTAGGCAAGGGCATCTAGGTCGAGCCACGCGGCGCCATTGGGATTGTTGATGTACCGATAGGCCCACTCCCTCTGGACCACCTCCTTTTCAACATAGAATTCCCTCCAGGCAGGCTCAAAGAGCTGCTCACTGATAATGGAGAACCACTGCTCAAGCATGTCTGAGGGAAGAGATGCGAGGTACTGTGTCTGGTCCATGCTTGTGAAGGCATTGACATTCACGGCCCCGTTTTTCCCTAGCTGCGAGGAAAAGGCCTGGGGAACGTAGATCTTGAGCACCTCCTCTCTCAACCTTGCCATTTCCGCCTTCTTCCTGGCGATCAAATCCCTGTCAGGGTGGCGCTTGACCAGTTCGGCCTTTATGACCTGGTATGCAGCCTCGATTTTTTCTTGCAATTCCTGATCCCGCTTGTAATCAAGCGTTCCAAAGTTCTTTGTGCCCTTGAACATCATATGTTCCAACATATGGGCAATACCCGTCTTACCCCTTTCCTCGAGGGCCGCTCCTGCCCTGATGGCCAGCCGGCATGCCACCTGGGGAGACACGGGCCGCTCCACCACCAGGAACAACATGCCATTGTCCAGGGTAAACTCCTTTACGGCCAACCCGAACTCACTGCCTTGGGCTACTGCCTGGAAAACGCTGGCCGCAAAAAAGATTAGGCATGAAGCGATGAGTAACGCCTTGAAAATTCTTTTCATTTTTCCCACCTTGCTTCTGTCAAAGGTTATGAAAGCCTGTTTTTCCCTCCGCTTTTGGGTGGACCATCGAGTGGGTTCCCATCTGCCGGGCCACTGGCCCCTATCCCCCAATAATGAGTTCGTCCAGTGGCCTTTTCGGCACGTGGTGGACATCATTTTCATCCCTCCAGTACTTAATGTCCCCGCCGGGCTTCACATCTTCCAGAACTACCTTTTCAGCAGGCTTGCCCATGGCAGTTACCAGTAGAATTTTCAAGTGTTGCGGGATATCAAGTTCCTTTCGCAAAATATCTTTCTTGATTGAGGCTATCATGCAGCCGCCCAGGCCTCTTTCCACCGCTCCCAGGAGTATGGTCTGGGCCGATATGCCGTGATCACAGCCGACGTTCTTTGTAATTGTCTCATCATGTAATATGATCACATATGCAGTAGGACGTTCCCCTGGACTAGGACCATCCCAGTCCTTCAAATACCCCGCCCACGCAAGGCACGGAAAAATAAGGTCATTCGTCTCTTTTTCACAGGAAAGTATATACTTCAATGGTTGAAGATTGGCCGCGGAGGCAGTACAACGAGCCAAGGCTATGAGCTCAACGAGGGTCTCCCTTGTTATGGTATATGATTCGTCAAACCGTCGATAGCTGCGATTCTGAATCACCATTTCTTTGAAATCCATCATCCTTTCGCCCTCCTGCTATTTTTGCTTTTGCCCTGTGATGGTGTAGGCCCTTGCATATACTATGTTTATACTATTAGAGTAGCAATTTCTATACAATATGTTATTTTTATCTCAGATGCCGGATTAAACTCCCCTTTGCGAAACAACATCCGACCAGTTAAAAGGTGATCATGAATTTCGAGGCGATAATCTTCGATCTGGATGGTACACTGCTCCATACCCTTGAAGACTTGGCCGACTCCATGAACAAGGTGCTCACAGAAATGGGGTTTCCCTTCCATCCTACGGAATCATACAGGTATTTCATCGGCGAAGGAACGCCAACCCTGGTATATCGTGCCTTGCCGGAGGAGGCTCGCACCGAGGATAATATCAGAAGATGCCTTGAGGCTTTTCTGGCAGTATACAGGACCAACTGGAATTCGAAAACAAGACCCTATGACGGAATTGCTGAGATGCTGGACCTGGTTGAATCCCGGGGCTTGAGAATGGCGGTACTCTCTAATAAGGCCCATGCCTTTACCCTGCGTTGTGTTGAGTATTTTCTGGCCAGGTGGAATTTCGCTTTCGTACTCGGGCAGCGGGATGGTTTGCCCCAAAAACCCAGCCCCGCAGGCGCCCTGGAGATATCCAGGGGTCTCAACATACACCCGTCCCGCTTCCTTTACCTTGGCGACAGCGGCGTTGACATGAAAACCGCTTCCGCGGCAGGCATGTATCCTGTGGGGGCCTTGTGGGGATTTCGTGATTCAAAGGAATTACTGGACTCCGGGGCAAAGACCCTGATTGAGCATCCACTTGAGATAGGAAGCCTTCTCGCCTGAACGGTGTGATCTTTAGTTGCCATATGGCCAGGAGGCGGGGGACCCCTAACCACTCGGAAAGAAGGACACTACGGCGCAACACGCCCCTTCTCACATATCTCGCCCCGGTGATTCGCCGTGATACGCCTGTATTCCCCCAGGATCGCCTCGGCGATATTGTCCCAGCTGTACCGGGCTATGGATGACCTGATCGATCCTATGGCCTCTCCTCTGGCCTTTGACAGGGAAAGGAGAAGGGCTATCTTGTCCGCCAGGCTTCCGGGGTCACTGTCGTGGACTACGTACCCGGTCTTTCCCTCCAGGATGATATTTTCCAGGTCTCCCACATTGGTGGCTACTACGGGTGTCCCGCAGGCCAAGGACTCCAGGGCCACAAGACCGAAGCTTTCATAGTAGGATGGGAAGACGCAGAGGTCAGCGGCACTGTAAAAGTAGGGCAGCTTTTCTTGACCCACCAACCCGAGGAAACTGACACAATCCTTGAGCCTGAGATCCTCTGAGAGATTCTTCAACCTGTCCACTTCCGCCTGGCACTGCTCATCACCACCGATTACCACCAGCCTGAGATTATCCCTTGGCTTCAGGCATGAGAGGGCCAGCAGCAACCTGTCTATTCCCTTCAGGGGAACGATGCGACCAACGAACAGGATGATCTGCTCTCCGTTAAACCCGAGATAGTCCCTGGCAAAATCCTTCTCTATTGTCCTGAAAAGCTCCAAATTAACACCGCAAGGAATGACGCTGATATTCCCAGGGGAAGCACCGTAGTATCGAAGGAGAAGATCCTTCTCTCTCTCAGTGGGCGCGATGATTAGGCTGGAATCCCTTGTCAGGGACCTCTCGCACGGGATACGCAATTGAGGTTCCCTGGAGCCCATGGTTACTTCTTTTACCATGCCCAGGGTGTGAAACATCATGACCTGGGGAACTCCCCAAAGAGAGGCCAAGTGACGTCCTGCCCATCCCGAAAGCCAATAGTGACTATGTATCAGATCGTAATGTACCCCTGATTCCTCCCTGAAACGTTTTACGCGGTGTACGAATTCGGGCATATGTCTCCATATGGATGTCTTGTCAAGCTCCCTCTCCTCCCCCGCCCTGACGTGTATGAGACGAGCTTTCTCTCCCAGCGTCATAACAGGAGAATGGCCCGCTCCGTGGCACCGCGTGAACACATCAACATGGTGACCGCGCTTCCCCAGTTCCCTGCTCAGTTCCCGGATATAGACGCTCATGCCCCCGGTGTTTTCGCTGCCCAACTTCCCCAGGGGGCAGCTATGTAGACTCAGCATTGCAATTCTCATGGGCACCATGCCTTCCTCTATTGAGCCCTCACACGCATGCCTTGCGGTCTTCCAAGGCCTATCGGAGGGTAATCTTGCATCTTTTCAAGGGGACCTCTACCCCTCCAAGTCGATACTTGTACACTTCCGGACCTTTTAAGAAGTCGAATTTTCTCCTTCCCTTTTCTATGCTGTCTTTGATGCAAAGGATCTTTGACACGAGACCCACGCTCAAGCTGGCGTACTCGGGGTCAAACCCGCTGTTATAGAGATAGGTGACCCCACCGTGATCGAAGCACATTACTGCCGCGACAGGATTGCCCCCCAATTCCAGGATGCCCATTCGCAATAGGCCGGCCCGGGATGTCTTCAGGGCCAAGGTGCCAAAAAAGGTCTCCCTTTCAGGACTCATGAACTCTTCCTTGGCCTTCCTGCTCTTTCGAAACAAGAGAAAAAAGAGATCAAGGGCACTGGGATCCTCTTCAATATTTCCTATTACCCTGTAACCCACCTCCCCTGCCTCCTCCAAACGCCTCAGTTTACGCCTCAACTCGTGGCGCTGTTTCCCGCTCAACATGTCGAGATATTCGTCCCATGAACCGGGAAGACTCATCTCCAGGGTGGTACCTGCATCTTCCCAGGAGACATGGAAACCCATTGTCTCCGCGGATTCTGCCACATGCCTCGTTACTGCCGAATCCGGTCTCACGGCTCCCAGGACGAGCAGGCGGACCCCTTTCCCCTTCAGGTCTTCCCAGAAGAGATCAAAAAAAGCGTCCTCACTTCCAGGTGACAGGACGAAGTCCATGAAGTCACAGACGTCTTCGCTTCCCATGAAGAAGGCCCTGTCTCCCTCTGTTACCAGGGGGGCAAAACCGGCCAGCTCACCCCCATCTTCTCTCACAGCATATGGATATGGAGACATATCCCCGCCAAAGGCTTCCCACCATGACCTCAACCAGGGAGGTAAGACGAATAAAGGGGCCCACTTCAACCTGTGTCTACTTTGTTCGTACAGGTAATCAAGGGCCCCAATGTCCTCTACACTTGATCTCAACCCCGGATTACTTCGCACAATCGGCACCTGGCCCGCCACGCAAGAAGGGGAGGGATCCCCGTTCATGTCACTGCTCCTTCCTCCCCCCGTTTCTCCCTTCCGGAGGGTGGGATGTACTCAAACCCATTTCCTGCTGCTAAACTTGTGGAGAATAGGGGATACTTTTGTGGAGCCCCGGTCTTAAAGGCACCACAGGGGTTCCCCTATCCGTTATGAGAGGATTGACAGCATCCCTTCTGCTGTTCGCGCGCTCAAAGAAGTGAAATATTAGAGAAAAGCTCACATTATGTCAAGGGTAACATATCCTTTTGCCAATATCTTAGGAAGGTTGCCCAGTCTTCTTTTCGTACCACAGGCTGGCTGAGTGTCCCCTGAAACCTATCTTCCGGTAGAGAGAAAGGGCGACGAGGTTCTCGGTATCGCACGTCAACTCCACACAATCAAACCCCTTGTTTTTCAAATGGCGTAGACCGGCCAGCAATATTGCCCTGCCCATTCCCTTCCCCCGGAATTCAGGGGCTACTCCCAGCATATGAATCCTTGCCCTGTTCTCCCGGCGATCTCTTGAACCTTGGCACAGGACTGTCCAACAATAGGCAACGGGTTTGTGCCCTTGCAGACAGAGGATGACATCTTCGGGAGAAGTATCCGCCTGCTTCATGCGGTGAATGATGTCCTCGAGGCTGTTGGGGTTGAAGCCCCAGGTTCCCATAAAGGCCTTGTTTTGGATGTCCCTCAGCCTGTCTTCTTCTCCCTTTTCAAGGTTCCTCAAACAGGTCCCTGAAAGAATTTCTGACCCGATGTCTCTTCCTCCAATGTTTATGACCATTTCGGTGTACCGCTTTACAAACTTGAAACCTTCATCTGCCAGCATTTCCCTGGTGGTGATATCCGGTTCCGGAACATTGATATGGATGTAAAGAAGACCCAGATCTTCTGACCTCTTCACGCAATGGCGTAACAGCTCCCTGAATACATAGCCAAATTGCTCTCCCGGACGAACCAGGTAGTTCAAAACGGCCCTCTTGATGACGTGCTCGCGGATTACGTCCATGTAGCCTGCTATGGTATTTTCAAGCTCTGCCAGGAAAAGATCCCTTTCAGGGCAATGATTGGGCCGATGCAGGTCACGAAGGATCTCATCTACCGGATGCATACATGAGGTCCCTAACCCCGGACGTGCCCGCGAGCGCAAGGCCTTAAGTTTCTTCACATCCTCGGGTTTGTAGTTACTAATTCGAAGCGTCCTGTCATTCATTTTTTCTCACCACTTCCGGGTTTGAGCAAGAGGCGTCATCCTAACATTTTAGGCCCATTGTTTCCATTTTGGTATCATTTTAGCGGCCTCAAGTACCTGTGAGGACCAGGCCATTCATGCCTGCCCTGATTTTACCGGGACAGGAGGGTTGCCCATTAGCACTGTAGTTGTTATTTTATAAAAATTTGGGGGATCTGTCCGACAGCAAGAACGCAGATAGCGAGCAGGGAACTGGTCTCCACAACAATCACCTGTTTCTCGCATCCCTCGGAACCGAAGCCAGGAGGAAACAGAGACATGCAGTCCAATAACACCCAAGTTATGGTTGTTACCCCCCATCCTGATGATGCTGAATTTGGTGTGGCGGGCACTGTAGCCCGCTGGGTCAGGGACGGAAAGGACGTAGTATACGTAGTTTGTACAAACGGCGACAAGGGCTCCAATGACTCGAGAACGGACCCGGAGAAACTCGCCAAGATCAGGGTAGAGGAGCAGTTGGAAGCGGCCAAACTGCTAGGAGTCAAAGATGTTGTTTTTCTCGGCTACCCGGATCAGGCGCTTGAAGATACCGCCGAGTTCCGAAAGAAACTGGTACGTCTCATAAGGACTTATAGACCGTACACGGTCGTTACGGCCGATCCTTACAAGCGCTATGTCTGGCACAGGGATCACAGGATAGCCGGTCAAGTAACCCTCGACGCCGTCTTCCCCTATGCAAGGGACTACCTCGCCTATCCCGACTTGATTCAAGAGGGGTTTCAACCCCACAAGGTAAGGGAGATCTTGTGTTGGGCATCGGAGGATCCCAATTTCTACTCCGACATAACAAGCACCTTTGATCTCAAGTTGGCCGCATTGCGATGCCATAAGAGCCAAGTCGGCCAAATCCCTCCAGAAGAACTAGAGAAGAGACTGAGGGAAAGGCACAGGGCATTTGCCAGAGGGAAGGATTTTGAGTTGGCGGAAGCATTTCACAGGGAAGAAATTTGGCAATGAGCCAAAGGCACTTCTCGAACAGGAACACCCGGTCCCTGCCCGAATCCAACCGGACTCCGGGCCGCAGGGAACCGCTCCTACCGGGGTATACCTGCAAAGGCCACTTCAGGAAGAGAGCCAGAGGACATCTCCGCAAAGACCGGGATCATGGGGCCTGGAGGCAAAGACCTCGAATTCCGCCTTCTCCTTTTTCAGGGTGGTTGACTCCCCATGACCTGGATAAATCCGGGTGTCTTCCGGTAAAACGAAAATCTTGTCCTTGATGGATGCGACTATCTGGCTCAACCTCTCAGGAGACCCGGTCTTGCCAGGGCCACCCGGGAAAATCGTATCCCCCGACAGGAGGACGGGTGCCATGTAAAGGCAGATGCTCCCGGGTGTATGCCCAGGAGTATGGAAGAGATCGAGGGACAGGTTTCCAAAGGTGATCCTGTCGCCCTGCTTTAGAAAGATCTCCGGTGTGGACGGAAGCCCCTCAGCATCGAGGGGGTGAGCGGCCACAGGGATCGAAAGTGCCGAACGGACTTCTTCAAGGGCGCCCAGGTGGTCCATATGGTTGTGGGTGATGACAATGTACTTGGGATTCTTTCCCTTCAAGGCCGCCAGGATCTTCTTGGCCTCTGCCGGGGCGTCAACCAAGATAGCCTCCCCCGTCTTCTTGCAGGAAAGAATGTAGCAATTTGTATCATAGGGCCCCAGTACAAGCCTCTCCAGCACCATGTTCGCGTTGTCTTCAACAATTGTCATACTTTTTTCTCCTTACTGCTTCTCAGCTTCGTTCCCGACGGGCCTGGATAATGGCTCTGGAACCAGACTATAATCCCCTTTCTCCGTTTTGTAGGGTATGGCCCTCAAAAAGAGGCCCACCTCTCCGCTTTTTGCGATTCCCCACAGCCTGCCGGTCAATGTATCCAGCATAAATTGGTCCTTGCTTGAATCGGAGATCTGCCCAAACACGTATCTGCCACCTGCGCAGCCCAGCACCCCTCCTACGGCCTGTTGTTGAGGTACCTGTTGCCCGAGACCGAACTGGGCAAGGGCATCTCCCGGCCCAAAGAGGGGAAAGCTAACAATCCCAAAGGCAAAGACTATTAACAGAGTTAATTGTTTTTTCCCCATATCGCCTCCCTCCTTTCCGGAAAAGGGGTCACACCTATCTATCACGCCTATTTATCATCCTTCCGGCCTGGGGATTGTTTCCACGCCGTACAGTGAGAACAGGTGTGATAATCATATAAAGTCCCAAGCGTTAAGGTGGTGGACGCCTCCTTCTCCATAGCAAAATGTGCTATGGAACCAGTACGCATAGGCGTAACAATTTCAATAGGATTTAGGAGGTGTCCAAATGGAAGCATACGCTGGTATTCATCTTCATTCAAGTAATAACTTTATGGCAGTTATCGATGAACAGGATCGGGAGGCTTTTCGGTAAGAAGCTGCCCAACAGGCTTGATTTCTGTTTTATCAGCATTGATGGGGAGGAGATGAGTTCAGGTGTTTGCTGACAATACCTGGCCTTGGTCTGATCCTTGGATTGACGATCATGCTGGAGGCTGGAGACATCGGACGGTCTTCGAAGGCAAGCCACTACTGCTCCTATTGTCGCTGTGTGAGGAGCGAGAGGCTTAGCAATGAGAAGAAGAAGGGTGAGAACAACAGGAAGAATGGTAACCGGTATCTTGCCTGGGCCTATGTGGAAGCAGCCAATTTTGCTGTTCGGTATTGTCCGGAGGCCCAAGGGTTTTACCAACGCAAGAGAAGCAAGAGCAACGGAGTTGTTGCCATCAAGGCATTAAGCAACAAGTTAGCCAAGGCGTCGTACTTCATTATGCGCGGCCAGATGCCTTATGACACCAAAGAACTCTTTAAGCACTGATCCTGGGTGAAGTGGTGATTCGGTAGTAGGGTTGGTATAAAGCCACCAGGTGTGATTGGAATCTGCTTCACCCAGAGAAATAACAGGTGCGAAGAGGGCTGCAAACAAGGCCGTGCTGGTGCAGAGGCTGGAGTCAAGCGAAGAAAGACAATTTTTTCGCATGGTGGGTGTTTTTTCACTTGACTAGCCCTTTAATGGGTGACCCTTCCATAGTTCCTTGGGTGATTATAGAAACAGAGACTCTTTCTCTGCTCACCTTTTTGAAACAGACGCCCTTCAATAACGCTAGGTTGCCCTTTGTAATACTCGTTCAGATTACGTATGCCAGACTCTTCACGCTGGTACTCTTTATTTAATCCTATCACTATCAAGAAGTTTTCCCTGTGTTTACTCGTGAGTTTCTTGACAGCATTCAGAACCTTTGAGTTAAAGGCTTCCGGGTATGCACGTTTTTCCCCGCGCCCTGAGGCCTGGTACGAGTACAAAAGAAGGATCCCAAATCTAAGGGACTCATAATCGCGCCTTCTGGCATTGAAAAACGTTCCGATCTTCTTGGCCGTTTGTTCATACCGCTACCCTTCCACCTCTACAACCCCAACTGGCTCATCATTAGCACACAGCATTCCGTCACATTGCCCGCGAACGCCTTTTCCCTTGTATCCGTTGGCCGGACCACCCTCCAAAGCCCAGTGACAATCTGGAGATACCGAGACCCACCAGTCAACGAGCAGACCGATAAGTGTAGAATGGTTATTACCATAAGTCTTGCCTGCCACATTCCAACGAACATTTCTGAGACTTCTCAGCACATTCTGCCCGTCCAGACGCATCTTTTTCCTCCCTTCTATGCCTGGTCACTCCAACCATGCTCGCTTTTGAAAGCCTATTAGCCCTCGAACGAAAAATGAACATCAGGTTCGATCTTTCAGGCTATGATTTCATCTAAGTCAGTTTTGCTCAAAGCCACCCATTTCTAGTCTTTCCACATTTCATAACCCTTGAGCAATTCACCAGATAGGCCGCTAATCGTAACATCTCGGAAAGAGGGGAGGCCATTTCAATACCCAAATAACCCAACTATCAGGCCTTAGTGCCCTTTGTCTTTGCGGTGTTGCTCCACCGCTGTATTAGACAACTGACTATGTCAGAGACGACGTAGAGTCTCCTCACCCGAATACACAACCGACATAGGGTTGACTTATTCAATTATTGAAGGTCGTCCCTATCCTCACTATCCTCATACTATCCTCATATCCTCTTCTCTGCCTGCAAAAAACTCCTGACGAAAACTTTCAACATCCAAAGGTTAACAACAAATGTGGTAATCCAAGCTGACTCCCAATGTTTGGCCTCACCACGGATCGAGATATTCCGCTACGACCCGCATGATACATGAACGAGGTGAAACCTCCATCGAGGATCTCCAGCGCGCGAAAGGTAGTCAAGCATTACACACTGTTCAAGATACAACTTCGTCACAACTTTCACACTTAAGGAAAGTACAAATATATTCCCAAAAATACATACCCACTTAAGACCGAGAGAATCTTTAAGACAAAGAATACCAGCTACAGTAGCGGTAGCCAAGATTGATGGTCAAGCTCAACTTCTCGTAAATCACAAACGGAAGAACCTTTCATGCTCTCCTGCAGCTCCCTTTCCTTATACCATTGAAACATACCCCAGACGCAAGTTGCCGTAATATATTGCATTAGAT
>JAFDIC010000530.1 GCA_019308525.1 Deltaproteobacteria bacterium | reverse complement strand
AGGTGCTTTCGACTCTTTACTAGTCGAATCTAGTCCGGGAGAGGATCTTGCCCGCCGCGGGGGCCGGGTCATGCCTGATTAAGGTTGCTCCCGGTCGCCGTGGCGGTGTATATTTCGTCTCTATTTCAGAAAATGGGGGATGAGTGGCGGGGTTGGCCCTTGCTTTCAGAGGGCCCTCATCCATTCAGGTCTGAGGTCCACTTTCCCGTGGATGGCACTATCGATCAAATTCAAGGCGTCCTGTTTGCCCCTGGGAAGCCTCGCCTTGAGGGGCAGGTAATTTGATGCGTGGTTTGAGAAAAAAAGGCCTCTTGTGAGGTTGGTATTTTCGATCATCTCCCTCAGCTCCAGTAACAGTCCCCTCTCATCGGGCAGGACAAAGGTGCCGTTGAGGGAATCCTCGTAAAGCGGCGTACCGGGTATAAGCATGACCGTCAGGGCTCCGACAAAATCAGGATCCATCTCACTCAAGAGGCGGCCCGTGGCCCTGGCATGCTGGAGGGAGCGTTGTGCCCCGGCGATACCCAGGAGCACTGTCACAGAGAGCTTGATCCCCGCCTTTTTGATCTTCTTCCCCATCTCGGTGAGATTTTCCCCTGTGGTGCCTTTTCTGACCTCTTTCAGGACCTCGTCATCACCACTCTCTACACCCAGGTAGACTATTCCCAGTCCTTTTTCCTTCAGTTCAAGGAGTTCATCAAGGGTTTTCAACCTGATGCTCTTGGCGTTGGCATAAGTGCCGACCCTTTTGACCCAGGGGAGGTATTCCTTGATCCTGTCCAGTATCCATACCAGCCGCTTCTGCGGGATAACGAGTGCATCTCCATCCATGAGGAACACCCTGTCCTGGCGTTTCATATGGCTGGAAGCGAACTTGATGTCGCTGAGGATGGTGTCCTCGTCCTTGATGCGAAACCTCTTGTCTTTGTACGTGCCGCAAAAGGTGCACTTGTTGTGGGAACAGCCTAAAGTTACCTGGAGAAGGATGCTGTGGGCCTCGCTCGGGGGCCTTATGCATGTGCCTTCGTAGTGCATGCCTTCCATTTCTGGTTCCCTGGCCATTGATATTTCCCTTTTCTTAATTTGACTTCGTAAGGATATTTCTTGCATTTTTCTCTGGGAAGTGGTAGAGGGTGATCATTATGCTAACGCCAAAGGAAACATTCTACTGAGCGAAGGAGGAGATCTTATGCAACCCCCCACCGGTCCCGCTTGCGGGGCCTTGGGAGGCGGTTCATGTCCTTTTTGAAGAGCTACACGGAGCATTTCCAATCCTATCGTCATGATGTCTCGGACAAGGCTCGCCAGTATGCTTGCGGTCTGATGCAAGCTGGTTCCAGAAAGAATATGGATCGCATGGCGGAAGTGGTCCCTGAATCCAAATCGCGCAATCTTCAACAATTTCTTACTCATTCCAAATGGGATCATCAAGGGGTGATCGATCATGTGGCCCAAGATGTGGATAGATTCTTGGGCGATGAGCGCGATGCCTGCTTTCTGATAGATGAAACCGGATTTGTCAAGCAGGGCAAAAGGTCGGTTGGAGTTGCCCGGCAGTGGTTGGGCCGAGTGGGCAAGGTGGACAATGGTCAAGTGGCTGTCTTCGGGGCGCTGGCCAACGGCCAATATGTCGCCCCTGTTGATGTACGACTCTACTTGCCCCAGGAATGGACAAATGACTCGAAGCGTTGTGAACGTGCCGGTGTTCCCGAAGATGAACGAAGGTTTCGAACGAAAACTGAGCTTGCCCTGGACATTGTACGAGATGCCCGGAAGAAGGGCCTTCGATATGGATGGGTAGGGGCCGATGCGGGCTACGGCAAAGGTCCGGGATTTTGCTTTGCCCTTGAGGAGATGGGGGAGACTTTTCTTGTAGACGTGCATTCGGACTTTCAGGTGTATCTGCAAGATCCTAAGCCCTACTTGCCTCAAAAAGCGGGAAAAGCCGGCCGTCCATTTACAAAGTATCGGACTGATCAGGAAGGCATTGAAGTCAGAGCCCTTTTGGATTCTGTATCTCCACGGCGTTGGAAAACGATGACCCTGCGTAAAACTACCCGTGGGGTGCTTAGGGTTCGGATCTGTCGTTTGAGGGTGTACGTATGGGAGGGGGAATCCGAGAAGGTAAAGTGCTGGACCTTGGTTGCAACGAAGTCTTTGGGGAAAAAGCCGGATACAAAGATCTCTCTGACCAATGCCCCCAAGCACACCACACTTAAACGACTGGGCTGGATGCAGCGGCAACGATATTGGGTTGAGCGCACATTTGAGGATGCGAAGAGCGAATGCGGCATGGCTGATTATCAGGTGAGAAAGTGGAGCGCCTGGCATCATCATATGGCCCTCGTAATGATGGCGATGTTGTTTATGCTTTCCGAGAGAATCCATCATAAGGATACTCATCCGCTCTTGTCCTGTGCAGATATTGAAGAGTTGCTGGCTCATTTCCTCCCTCGCCGTGATGTAACCGAGCAAGAGGTCATACGTCAGTTAGAACAACGACATCGCCAGCGGCAAAAGGCCATTGAGTCTCACGCCCACTGCCAAGAGAAAATGACAGGATAGAGCGCTATGATTAGAGTGACTAGTTGGGACACTCACTAAAAGGACGTTCCCTTATTATGGCTTGTGGATCCTAATTTCTCGAAAGACGCTCCTCTAAGGATTTCAGGATCCGAAGTGGCGCTTCCTTGTATTCGAGCTGCCTTCGAAGGGCCTCCCACATGGCAGTCATCTTTGGTCCAGTAAATATCCTTCCGGCCTTTACCTTTGCCTCATCGTCTTCGGTCCAGCTTGGTTCGCCGAAGACCTTTGCGATGAAGAAGGTCTTGACGGTCATTTCGAGCAAGTAGGAAATTACCGTAGCCTGTTCTATGGTCTCTCCCACCACAACGATCCCGTGGTTCTTCAAGAAAATAGCCTTTTCATTCCCCAGTTTGTCGGCAACGGCTTCACCCAGCTCCGGAGTTACGATCAAATCAGTTACCAGGTCAAAGCAGGGTAGGGGTCTGGCAAAGAGGACCCCAAGATTATTGATGGGTCTTAGTGCCTGTCCGGTGGAGGAAAAGGCAGTGCAGTAAATGGGGTGCGTGTGCACGACACAGTTTACGTCTTTCCTTCTCTTGTATATTTCCACATGTATGGGCAGTTCACCGTG
>JAFDIC010000529.1 GCA_019308525.1 Deltaproteobacteria bacterium | reverse complement strand
GCCAAACGGGGCAGGCAAATCCACGGTGCTCAAGGCGACGGTAGGCATGCTCAGAGCCATTTCAGGAACAGTGACCTTTTTTGGCGAAGACATTACCAACAAGCCTCCTCCTCATATCGTCTCCAGGGGGCTTTCTTTCAACCCGCAAGGTAGAGTCATCTTCCCTGACATGGACGTCAAGGAACACCTTGACATGGGGGCGTGGACGATAAGGGATCCAAGAAAGAAGAGAGAAGCCATGGAAAAGGTTTTTGCCCTGTTCCCGTGGTTGAAGGATAAGACAAGCATCAAGGCGAAACAGATGAGCGGGGGAGAGCAACAGATGCTGTCCCTGGCCAGGGCCCTGATGATACAGCCCAAGATAGTCCTGCTGGATGAGCCGTCTCTGGGGCTTTCCCCCGTGTGGGTGGACAGGGTTTTCGACAGGATCGTGAGGATAAAGGAATCAGGCATACCATGTCTAATAGTAGAGCAAAAGGCGGCCATGGCCTTGGAAAATGCGGACTACGGCTATGTTCTGGAGATGGGAAGGAACAGGTTTGAAGGGAAAGGGACGGACCTGCTCAACAACAAGGATGTGCGCCTCCTCTACCTGGGAGGCTGATGAGACATCAGTGGGCAAGAGGGGTCGAATTCTGAGGCTTACCTTCTGGATAAACCATTTGGGTAAGGAGGGTACGGGATGGAAAATGGGGAAGAGCGAAAGATCTCAGAGTATGAGTTCGTGATCAAGGCTATCAAGAAGTTGCGGAAGCCTCCCTATAAGGGGATTCATTCTGTGTATAGTGGATTTAACCAGGCTTTCAGGGAATATTTTGGCAGCGACCCTGTAGAGGCGACCACAAGACTGGCTCAAGAGGGGAAGATTGTTACGAGGCCTGTGAGAGGTGGCGTTATGTTGTACCTGCCTGATGAGGCCCCTTCTCCGAGGGGCTCCCAGAGTGTGCTGCAAAAGATCCTCGAAGAAGAGGAGTGATCTCCGAGTCGCACCCTGCGTTCCATAGACCAATCAAGGAAAATCAAGGCCTTTCAATGCCCTAGATTTCCTATTGACAAAAAACTATTTTCTGCAAATAATGAATTTCCAAAACGGGCCTCTGGAGGAAAGGGCTCTTGAGGGGTGTTGAAATGGCTGATCCTTACATTCGCTTGAATGAGATGCTGGAGAAATTGAAGGGCAGGAATTTCAGGATAACACCCCAGCGGTTCGCGGTATTGAAAATCCTTGCCCTGAGCGACGCCCATCCAAGCGTGGAGATGATCTATGAAGAGGTGAAAAAGGATTTCCCGACCACTAGTATCGCGACGGTCTATAAGACAGTAAGCCTCCTCAAGGATCTCAACGAGGTCCTGGAGCTGGGATTCCCGGAGGGAAGCAACCGTTACGACGGGAATAACCCCTTTCCTCACCCCCACCTGATCTGCGTGAGGTGCAAGAAGATTCTGGACCCAAATCTTGACAGCCTCGGGGACATGACCCAGGAGTTGGCAGCAGAGACGGGCTTCGAAATCATTAGCCACAGGCTGGGTTTTTTTGGAATCTGCCCTGGTTGCAAGGAGAAAAGCGGTTAGGGGAGAGAAAAAATTTTGAGCTTTTTTGAGAATTGTTCTTTGTAAGTATTGCTTATTGGCAATGCAGGGTAAGTGAGAAGAAGCTTTTGACGAATGTTTCCTTCCCAAAAAAGAAGTTTTTGGGGAGGTATTCGAGGAAAAAACGCAAAGACTAGAAAGGAGATAGGACGATGGGAGAGGGAAGAAAGACGTTGACAACGGCCTTCGGGAATCCGGTTGGTGACGACCAAAACAGCCTCACGGCAGGGGCAAGCGGGCCCGTTCTTATGCAGGACGCTCACCTCCTGGAAAAACTCGCCCACTTTGACCGGGAGCGCATCCCTGAACGGGTGGTACATGCAAAGGGGGCAGGGGCCTACGGGTATTTCGAGGTGACAGGAGATGTGACAAAATACACCAGGGCCAAGTTTCTCTCGGAGGTTGGCAAGAAGACAGAAGTCTTCGCCCGGTTTTCCACGGTCGGAGGCGAGAGGGGCTCTGCGGATGCTGCCAGGGATCCCAGGGGTTTTGCGGTAAAGTTCTACACAGAAGAGGGCAATTATGATTTCGTGGGAAACAATACGCCCGTATTTTTTATCCGTGATCCCTTGAAATTCCCTGACTTCATACACACCCAGAAACGTAATCCGGCCACAAACCTGCCTGATCCCGACATGTTCTGGGATTTCCTGTCTTTGACACCAGAATCCATACACCAGGTGACAATCCTCTTCTCGGACAGGGGTACGCCTGCCACATATAGGAATATGAACGGGTATAGCAGTCACACCTACAAGTGGTACAATGAAAAAGGCGAATACTTCTGGGTCCAGTATCATTTCAAGACTGACCAGGGGATCAAGAATCTCACGAGGGAAGAGGCCGGGCGGATCGCTGGAGAAGATCCTGATCATGCTACCAGGGACCTCCATGAGGCCATTGAACGGGGGGATTATCCTTCTTGGACCCTGGAGATGCAGATACTCACCGCGGAAAAGGCCAAGGACTTCCCCTGGGACATATTTGATATAACAAAGGTATGGCCTCACAAAGAGGTTCCG
>JAFDIC010000057.1 GCA_019308525.1 Deltaproteobacteria bacterium | reverse complement strand
AGCGTTGATTTTTCTAGCTCTTGGCTCTCTCTGCTCAAAACCTTTACTAACACGCTTTTTCCTGCTATCCTTCTTTCGTCTTTTAACCATCTGGGTATCCTCCTATTTTTTTTTTGTTTCTATTTGAAACCTTTAATAACAGGAGCCCCAGATGGTTTTTCAAGTATTTTTTACTTCATCGTGCAAAATCCAGGGATTAACTCGTGGATTTCTCGCAAAGGGAGGGCCTAACAACGAGTGGCCAAAAATTAAAACCTGGCCGAAGTTGAAGGAGAATCTTTACTTAGATCCAGTATAATTTCCTTAAAGAAGGGAGGGTATAGATGATGAAAAAGGCTCTACACGCAGTATTCGTATTGGTCTTAGCCATGGGAATGTTAACCTTTGGATTGGATGCCTCGGCAAAGCCCATCGTCTTGAAATGGACCACTTTTGAACCTGACGTCCCTGGAGCGACCCAGAATTCTCTGAGAAGGATGGCAAAGCTGATAGAGGCAAGAACTGAAGGCAGGGTAAAGATGAAGATCTACTGGGGGTCGGTGCTGGGCAAGGCACCGGATTTTCTCAAGATGGTAGGCGGCCATGGCGTTGCCGATGGGGCCTTTTTGGTGACGACCTATAACCAGTGGGAGGTACCGCTGTTTGCCGCAGGAGGTCTTCCCTTTCTCACAAAAGGCTATCGGGTGGGACCGCTTGCCACGTGGGAACTCTACAATGAATGGCCTGCCATGCAAGAGGAGCTCAGGAGGGTCAACGTGAAGCCCCTTTGGGTCTTTATGCCTCATCCCCACTGGGCTGGCGTGAAGAAGAAAATAAACTCTATCGAAGAATTGAAGGGGAAAAAGGTCTGGGCGGCCGGATATTGGCAGGAGCTTGTCAGGGCGTTGGGGATCGTCAATGTCCCGATGATAGCACCCCAGGCTTATGATGCCTTACAAAAGGGAGTTATTGTAGGAATCATTGGGATGCCTTACCACACCTTCAAGATTTTCAAATACATAGAGACTATCAAATGTCTTATTGAGTGGCCTTTTGGAGGGCAACCGGTCTGTGCCAATGTGATCAACTTGGATGTGTGGAATAGGATTTCACCCAAAGACCGGAAGGCCATAGAGGAAATCATGGCTGGAATGCATGACTGGTTCGTTGCTGAAGTGGACAAAGAGGCCACAAAGCTTCGGGGGTATTTCAAGAGCAAGGGAGTGAAAGAGATTCGACTCTCGGATGAGGAGTACAAGAGAATAGAGGAGATAGGAAAGAAGGTCGTCTGGAGTTCCTGGCTAAAGACGGCTAAGGAGAAGGGCGTTCCCGGGGAAGAGTGGTTCAGGGGATACCGGGAAAAGGTGGCAAAGTGCTCCAAATTGTATCCCGCCAATTAATGGCCGCTGTTAAGAATGCATTACTGGAGGCCTGGTCTGGAGATCGGGCCTCCTATCAGGTATGATTGTGGAAGGCCTCAAAAAAATCTTTAGGTGGGTCGAATTTATTCTATCCATCTTGTATGTGGCAGGTGCCGTAGCCATATGTGCCCTATTCCTGCTCATGTTCGGGGATGTATCCGGGAGATTCCTTTTCAATTCCCCCATAAAAGGGGCTACTGAGGTAAGCGAGTATCTGCTCGTTGCCATAACTTTCTTGTCCCTCGGGTACGCGCAGTTGAAGGGCACCCACATACGCATGGAGTCACTTGTTACAAGAATGCCTAGAAGGGCCAGGGAAATATTGGAGCCCTTGCTCTTGGCTCTTGCCGCCGCTTTCTTTGTGATCATGGCCGTTCAAATGGGTGAAAGGGCCTATATGGACTGGAAGGCCAATATCCTCCTCTCACGTACGGTCGTTCGTCTGCCCGTGTGGTGGAAGAGCATGATTGGTGCCCTTGGGTGTGCCCTCCTTGTTACATCTCTCTTGATGCAACTCCTGTCAGGGTTTTTCCCTTGGATAAGAGACGACGAACAGCCAGCGAGGAATTAGATAGTGGATCCGATCCTGGCAGTCATTCTTATGACATCGCTAATGTTGCTCCTTATAGCCTTGGGAATGCCGATCGCCTTTGCCATTGCCTTGGCAGGAAGCTTGGGAATCGTCTTACTGGAGGATTGGGCCACCTTATTGTACACGGTAGGAACCTTTCCCGTAAGTCGTGTATCTACATATGCTTGGTCAGTGATCCCCCTATTTGTTCTCATGGGTAATTTCGCCGAGGCATCGGGCCTGGCGGCCGACGCTTACAGCATGGCCAACACATGGCTTTCCAGGTTAAAGGGAAGTCTGGTCCTGGTCACCATAGGGGCCTGCGGCTTGATAGCGGCTACGACGGGTTCAGGGGCGACAGGGACTGCCATTATGGGCAAGATCGCTGTGCCTGAAATGCGAAGATACGGCTACGACATGAAACTAGCTACAGGCGCTGCTGCCTCTGCGGGGACAGTGGGGATCCTTATTCCGCCAAGCGGTAGCCTGGTGATAATTGGCGTGTTGGCTGAGCTGTCCATAGGAAAGTTGTTTCTTGCGGGGATCTTCCCCGGCATTTTGAGTGTCTTGATCTACATGGCCATGGTGAATATCAGATGTATCTTGAACCCGAGGCTCGCACCTGCAGGAGAGTCCTTCTCTTGGAAGGAAAGGATATTTTCGTTGAGGAAGGCCTGGGGTGTCATCCTCATCCTCATAACGATTATCGGGGGCCTTTATACAGGGGTGGCAACGGCTATCGAGGTTGCTGCCCTGGGATGTTTTATTTCCCTCGTGATGGTCTTTGTAGCCATAGGTAAGGGAAAGGCAAAGTGGGTTGCCCTCAAGGATGCGGTAATGGATACCATCCGGCTCTGTGCCATGATATTCGCCTTCGTAGTTGGATCCGGCATTTTTAGCCTCTTTATAACCCTTTCGGGTATCATCCCCCAGGCAATTGCCTGGGTTGAAACACTACCGGTGTCAAAGTTTCTGATTTTGGCAGGCATTTGCCTCTTGTATATTCCGCTGGGAATGTTTTTCGACCCCCTCTCCATGGTTCTTGTCACTGTCCCAATCGTTTTCCCAATCGTGGTGAACGGGTTGGGTTTTGATCCCATATGGTTCTCCATTATTACAGTCAAACTGGTGGAGATTTCAGTCATAACCCCACCTGTCGGACTGAACCTTTACATCATGAAGGGGGTGTTCCCAGAGGCAAGCCTGGGCGAGATTATCCGGGGCTGCGGATGGTTCATGGCCATGGACGTGCTCACGATAATCGTCTTGATGGCATTTCCTGCCATATCCACCTGGTTGCCTGGGACGATGCAGTAAGCAGGATGGGGCCCTGGTAAAGATCCTGTCTTTGCTATACAGGGCTCGAGGCTTTACCATTGTGCCAGGCCTCGAATAGAAAAGAAGCGTTTAAGGAGAAGAGATGTCATGATACCATTGAGATATGGATTGGGGAACGTAGACTGGCAACAGAGAATAAACTGGGACGAGTTGAGGAGAAAAAGGGTTGAAAGCGCCAACCAGTTTATGGGGAAATATGGAATCGGAGCAGCGCTCGTTTATAACCACGACCGGAAACGTTACCTGACCGGGGTCTGGAACCATCCGTACGAAAGAGCAATTCCGTCTACGTTTGTGCTCTTTATAAGGGACAATGGCTATCCTTACGTGCCCGTAGAAAGCCATCTTGACCAGGACCGAGTTACCGAAGATTGCCCTTGGCTTGAAGGCAAACTCTTGAACGAACACCAGTTGCTTCAGCCACGCTTTACGAGATACAGGACGAGCTCACTTTTGAAGGAACAGTACGCAACATGCGCAAGACAGGTCAAAGGGCTCCTCAAGAAACACGGTGTGGCGGACATGCCTGTTTCAGTGGACTATTGCAGTCCAGGGCTCGTCCACGCCTTGGAGGAGCAAGGCCTGAGTGTTGTAGATGGTTGCCCGTGGATAGATGAATGTGGGATGGTGAAATTTGACGAGGAGATCATCTGCATGAAGATGGCCGCCTCCATCACCGAGGCCGGATATGGGGCCGTGTACAAGGAAGCACGAGTGGGAATGAAGGAAAACGAGATCCAGGGGATCATGTTTAAGGCCATTTATGAGGCTGGAGGAGAGTACGAAGAGGGGTGGGTGGTAAACGCAGGGGATAGGACCAACCCCCGGAGCTTCAATTGGTCGGACCGTCCACTCAGACCAGGGGAGTTTCTCTCACTTGAGGCCTGTCATGTGAACTGGTGCGGGTACAAGGTGTGCTACGATAGGACTTTTCTTGTTGGTGCACAACCTACGGACCTGCAAAAGGAGATCTACCAGACCGGCGTGGAGATGCAGGCCAGATTCCAAGAGCTCCTGAAGCCTGGGGTTACCACCCATGAGCTTGCAGAAAAGAGGCCTCGGCCTGGGAAAAACATCAGGACTGTTGAACAGGTCAGGAACTGGAGGGCTCGTTGGTCCAATCACATGGGTGGAATGGGGATAGCCTGGGACTCGGCACCCTATTTCTATGAAAAGGCCGAGGACCCTGAGATAGTATTGGAGAAGAACATGACGGTTGCCTATCACGCGCTCTTCTGGTCCGAGACGGAGGCAGGTGGGATCGCGATTGAAAATACCTATAGGGTCATTGAAACGGGCTGCGAGGCCCTTACTAAGTGGCCCTACGAGGAGATCATGGTAATAGGGCTTTGATTCGCGGAGGAGAGTAATGGATGACCTGTTCTCCGGGGATGTATTGAAGGGAAAACTCAGCATCGTGACAGGCGGCGGAAGGGGCCTTGGGCGTTTCATGGCCCTTGCATTGGCCAGGGCCGGAAGCGATGTTGTTTTGACTGCACGGAGCGACAAAGAGATAGGTCTTGTTGCTCAAGAGATTTCAGGTCTGGGAAGGAATGCCCTTCCCTTGAGAGCAGATATTACGAAGGTGGAAGACGTCGCTTTGATGGTTGAAAGGGTGAAATCAGAGTTCCGTGCAGTGGATATTCTCGTGAATAACGCAGGGCAGAATGCCTCTTACGCCCATCAGAGGTTCGAAGATATCCCTGATACAGAATGGAGAGAAATGATAGAGACAAATGTCAACGGGGTTTTCCTGGTGACGAAGTTTGTAGGGGCAATCATGCTCCAACAAGGGAAAGGCTCTGTGGTCAACATAGCCTCTTCTTTTGGAGTAAAGGCGATTCCCACCAGGATATGCTACAGTGTCAGCAAGGCGGCGGTGATCCAAATGACCAGGTCCTTGGCCGTGGAATGGGCAAGTCGAGGTGTGCGGGTCAACTGTATCGCCCCCGGGTCTTTTGATCTCTTCCCGGATTCGAGAGACGAAGCCTATTTGGGTATGAACGAGGAGAGAAAAAGGCGGGTTCCGATGGGTCGGTTGGGAAGGCCAGAAGAGCTTGGCCCCCTCTTGGTGTACCTGGCTTCGGACGCCTCGGACTATGTTACCGGAGAGGTTGTATTCATTGACGGCGGACTGGCCGCGACATAAGGAGTGTCAGAGATATGAAAATGTTCGACATCCAAGAATTTCTTGAATCCAAAGATCAGGACACCAGTGACCTCTCTCGAAGGCAGATCTTAGGCCCAGCGGAAGGGGCCAGCCAGCTGAAGGGGATGTTGGTGTGCCTTAGACCAGGGAGTGGGATTCCTTACCATTACCATGAGAAAAGGGAGTCAGTGATACTATTCCTGAGCGGGGAAGCCATAGAAGTGGTAGAGGGGGAGCAGTTTACAATAGGGGCTGGAACCCTCATCTTTATTCCGCCTGGTGAGAAACATGCCACACTTAATAGATCGGAAAAGGATGTCAAGTACTTGGAGTTCTGGACGGGCACAAGCGAAGAAGACTTTATAAGGGTTGGTTGAAAGTCGCGCCAGAGCCCCGGACACGTTGGAGGGTTAGGGGGCCAAAGAAGCGTCATATCTCATATCGTCACTTAGCGACTCCAACTCAAGTCATGGGACTGAGAAGGCCCAAAAAAGTGACAAGAAGTTTCAAATGGAGGTCTATTACGGCCATATCCTGGTTACTGCCTCTGCTTGCACTATGTGCGTCTTTGCAGGCACATTGGCAGCATTTGGTATTTTTTTTAAACCGGTATTACTTGAGTTCGGATGGACAAGGGCTCTTGTCTCAGGAGCGTTTTCCCTTTCGTGGATTATGCAAGGGGCTTTGGCCATTGTCATGGGCAGACTTACAGACAGACTCGGTCCAAGAATCGTTATTAGCTTATGCGGTATCCAGGTGGGTGTAGGTTACTTGCTAATGTCACGGATCACATCTCTGGAAGAGTTCTACCTGTCTTTCGGGCTTGTGGGGATAGGAATGAGCGGTGCCAATGTTTCCCTGGTATCAACGGTGGCCAGGTGGTTCGTAAAGAGACGTGGTTTGATGACCGGCGTCGTATTGGCGGGCGGAGGCATGGGTGCGCTCATCACTCCGGCGGTAGCCAACTGGTTGATAAGGGTCTATGGTTGGAGACATTCCTACATCATTATGGGATGCCTCGTTCTTCTTGTGATAATTGCCGGAGCCCAGTTTCTAAGAAAAGCCCCCACCGACAGTTCGATTCCTCCACGCGGCTACCAGGCCCACAGTAAACCACAGTTTGACAGCAAATCCAAAAGGTTAGCAAAAAGGGAGCCAATTAGAACGAGGCAACTCTGGATGGTATTTGCCATGTTTTTTTCCTTAGGATTTTCTGCCTATGTTGTTATGGTCCACATCGCACCGCACGCAACAGATGTGGGATCATCACCGAATCAGGCCGCAGAGATATTGGCCTGTGTGGGGGGGTTCGCAATTGCAGGCAGGGTGCTGCTTGGAATCATAGGGGATCGAATTGGAAACCGACAAACGTTCATATTGAGTTATGCTCTTATGGCAGCTTCTATTCTTTGCCTCATATTTGCAACTGACACCCGGCTTCTCTATTTTTCAGCAGGACTGTTGGGTTTTGCATGGGGGGTAGGCGCCCTGGGGTCGCCCCTTGTTGCGGAGATTTTTGGTCTTGGCTCCCTAGGGGCCAACGTGGGGGTCATAAATCTCGGGTACAGTCTGGGGGCAGCATTGGGGCCCCTGATAGCGGGATATCTTTTTGATATGTCCCATAGCTACAGGCTAGCTTTCGTGCTAACGCTCTCTGTTGTGGTTTTTGCCCTTTTCCTGTCCCTATTATTGAAACCAAGACTTTCTGCGGTGAGGCAACCGGATGAGGTATTGAAGTGCCTTTAAACAACGAAAACCAAATCAAAGGGGAAAAGAAGCATGGATCTCTTGTCTCTTGAGAATGCCTCATTGATAGTTGACAAGTGTATAGAAAAGGGAAAGGAAATGGGATTTGCCCCACTCACTGTGGCTGTCCTTGAAGCTAGCGGGACTTTGAAGGTCCTGAAGCGAGAAGACGGTTCTAGCTTGCTGCGCCCGGAGATTGCCATTGGAAAGGCGTGGGGTGTTCTTGCCATGGGGTATGGGGGGCGTGAACTGGCAAGAAGGGCAGCCAAGGCTCCACAGTTTTATCAGGCCCTCAACGCCATGTGTGGCGGGAGAGTTGTGCCTGTTGCAGGTGGAGTACTGATACGGAATAAGAAGGGAATAGTCATTGGCTCTGTCGGAGTGAGCGGCGATAACTCCGACAATGACGAGGCCTGTGCCGTGTTCGGAATCGAATCGGTTGGTCTGGTAGCGGACAGGGGATGAAGAGGCCATTCGATGACATGGGGACGTTCATCCTATCCTGAAAAACCTTTTTCCTTTGGGATGGTAGAAGATCCGGCTGTAGGGAGTGACAGAAAATGAGACCTCTGAAAATCTTTCCCAGAATTGTCAGGCTGAAGCGAACAGGGTGGGACCCGTCCCTCCAAGACCTCTGAATGAGGGTTGGAGGGGCATGCTACTGCATGACCTCAGCCTTTTCTTTGAGTTTTGGAGCGAGGCAACCATGTTTCCGTCCATAAAATGGGTTTTGCAAAGGCCTCATAAAGGCTCTGTGCTCACGGGCTTGTGTTCAAGATGGGAAGTTCCGAGCACCAAACTGCAAGAAAATTCCAAAGTTCCGATGCCAATCCTTCGATGCAAAGGCCCCTCGGCAGATGGGCAATACCTGTCCCTCTGAGCCGGATACCTGCCTGGGTCATCCAGGGGAAGGCAGACTGTGGACTATGAATCCATTATACGGCCCCCTTTCAATTGGTGAGGGAGAATGAGGAATTTCAATGAAAAGCATGGTTCTTGAGAAGTTTGGGAGCCCCTTGGTCCTGCGTCGCGGGGACATGCCTAAGCCAGGACCAGACGAGGCAATCCTCAGCGTCGGCGCATGTGGGGTGTGCCAGACAGACCTCAAGATCCTCCAGGGGAAGCATCCGGCGGCAAGAAAGTTGCCTCTGGTGCCGGGGCACGAAGTAGCAGGGGAGGTCGTCCAAGTGGGCTCCGACGCAGACAGAAGCGCTATTGGAAGGCATGCTGTAGTCTATTCCTACCAGGTATGCGGAACCTGTGAGTTTTGCAGGCAAGGGCGGGAAAATCTCTGCGTCAATATAAAAGGGCAGGTAGGAATGAGCAGGGATGGGGGTTACGCAGAGTTCATCAAGGTGCCGTTTAACTCCCTGCTTTTCATCCCTGAAAGGATCCCTTTCGAGAAAGCAGCGATCGTGACAGATGCTGTGGCAACTCCTTACCATGCCCTTGTATCAAAGGCAAAGATCAAGGAAGGGGATATCGTGCTTGTAATGGGGGCAGGTGGTCTAGGATTGAATGCTGTTCAGCTAGCGAGATTGATGGGAGCGAGGGTGGTAGCAGTGGATATCAGGGACGATGCCCTTGAACGGGCGAAGGAGTTCGGGGCACAATGGATCGTTGACGCCAAGAAGGAGGGCCTGGTAAAGGGGTTGAAAAGGCTGACTGGCGGAGGAGTGGACACGGTTTTGGATCTAACGGGGGATGCAAAGATGCAAAGCATGGGCCTAGAAATCCTAAAAAGAGCAGGTAGATTTGTCATGGTGGGCTACAACCCTTCTGAGCCATGGCCAGTGCCTCCCATACAAGTAGTTGCGAATGAAATTGAGATTTACGGTTCCAGGTGGTGCGGGAAAAACGAACTCAAAGAATGTATCGAGCTTGTGACGGAGTCAAAGATTGCCCCCTTTGTGGGAGAGATCCATCCCCTTGAAGAGGCCAACTCGGTGCTGGAAAGGCTGAAAAAGGGGGAAATACTGGGCCGCGCGGTCTTGGTGCCATGAACAGGGGACAATTAAAACCGGGGTGAGAAAAGCTATGGACGATTCAAGAGACGAGCGCAGCGGTTCTCGGACGAGGACCGTGTTGACCACCTGTAGCAGCCATTGCGGTGGAAGATGCACGCTTAAAGTCCACGTAAAAGACGGGGTGATCCAGAGGATTGAGACAGCTCCCATGGAGGAGCCCAGGATCATCCCCTGTCTGAGAGGACGAGCCTACAGACAAAGGGTATATGATCCTGGGCGGATATTGTTCCCGATGAAGAGAGCGGGAGAAAGGGGTGAGGGGAAATTCGAGCGAATTTCCTGGGATGCTGCCCTGGATGAGATTTCGGGCCAACTGAAGAGGATCAGGGGCCAGTATGGCCCTTCTGCCCTTACCTTTCTAGGTGGAGGAGGGGATCAAACCCAACTCCATACCGCCCAGCTGATGCAAAACCTTTTGGAGATGACGGGCGGGCTTGTGGCTACGTGGGGGATCCATTCCTTTGAAGGGGGACTTTTTGCTGCAATGGCCACCTACGGTACGAAGACGGAGACCAATGATTTTGACGATCTCTTAAACTCACGGCTCATCTTGATGTGGGGATGGGATCCTGCGACGTCTATACACGAGGCCAATACGACCTGGTACCTGAAGCAGGCAAAAGAGTCGGGGACCAGGATCTTGTCCATAGACCCCAAGTACACAGATTCAGCGGCTATACTCGCAGACCAGTGGATACCCATCATACCTGGGACGGATACGGCCATGATGATTGCCATGGCATATGTGATGATCCAGGAGTCCTTACAGGACCAGGCATTCTTGGATAAATATACCGTAGGATTCGAAAGGTTTAAGGACTATGTGCTGGGAAGAGAAGACGGCATAGCAAAGACCCCCGCATGGGCAGAAGGAATTACGGGGGTGCCCGCAGAGACAATCATAAAGGTGGCCAGAGAATATGCCACGACCAAACCAGCAGCACTGGTCCCGGGATGCGCCGCAGGACGGACCGCGTACGGCGAACAGTATCATAGGGCTGCCCACGTGCTCTCCGTCATGACCGGCAATGTAGGGGTCCATGGGGGCTGGGCAGGTAAGGCCCTGTCGCCCCTGCTTCAATTTGGGGGCTTTGATTTTAAGATTAAGGCCCTGCCACAAAGCGGAGGAAACCCCTTTGATAAAGGAAAGCCTTACCGAAAGGACGCACTGCAGACAGGGCCACCTCAAGCGATGTGCATATCGCGATTGCACTTTACGGAGGTCCCTGATGCTATCCTAAAAGGGAAGCCGGGGGTGACTGATGGTATTCGCATGATGATCGTCATGAATACCAATCCTGTAAATCAATTTGGGGATACGAACAGGATGGTGAGGGCCCTCAAGAAGCTGGAGTTTATGGTGGTGGCCGAACAAGTAATGTCTGCCACAGCCAGATTCGCAGACATTTTGCTACCTACTGCCACCATCATGGAGAAGAATGACGTCTCGACGGGCGGAGCAACTCCCTTCTACGGCTTTATCAATAAGGTGATAGAACCATTGGGTGAGGCCAAATCCCAATTGGAAATCGTCTCTGCCCTGGGCGAGAAGCTCGGTGTGAGGGTCTTTGGAGAAAAGACGGACGAAGAATGGCTAAGAGAGATGCTGAAGGAAAGCTATGTACCAGATTATGATGAGTGGAGAGGAAGAGGTATTTACAGGGTCCCTCTGCCAGAACCCAGGGTTGCCTTCAAGGAGCAAATAGATGATCCCGAGAATAATCCCTTTCCCACTCCTTCGGGAAGGATAGAGATATACAGCCAGAGGCTTGCAGAAATGGAAAACCCGGAAATCCCCCCCATACCGAAATACATAGAGCCTTGGGAGAGCCGCAGAGATCCTCTTGCGGACAAGTATCCGTTACAGCTCATTACGACTCATTTCAAGAGGAGGGCACATTCCCAGTTTGAATGTGTCCCGTGGTTGAGAGACCTTCTGCCTCAGGCCCTGGTGATGAACTCACAGGATGCAAAGGAGAGAGGAGTCAAGAGTGGGGACGAAGTAAGGGTGTTCAACGACAGGGGCGAGGTGAGGGTTCTAGCAATGGTCACGGAGAGGATCATGCCGGGTGTGGTGGACCTGCCACAGGGCGCGTGGTACGATCCTGATGAGAATGGCATTGACCGGGGAGGGTGCGCAAATGTCCTCACGAGGGGTGCGCGGTCTCCTGGTGGGGCTACGGTTCACAATACGGGGCTCGTGCAGGTGGAGAAGGTTTAGGAGGGGTCTAAGTATGCAACTGGGATTCTTTCTTGACCAATCAAGGTGTTCTAATTGCTTGGCCTGCGTGATAGCATGCAAGGATTGGCATGACATTCAGGAGCCAGGTGTCTTTTGGATGCGGGTCAGGACTGTCGAAGAGGGCCGTTTCCCCCACGTGCGTGTAAGTTTTTTGGCAATACCTTGTTACCATTGCAGTGATCCGGCATGTATTAAGGCATGTCCAGCAGGAGCAATTACAAAACGGGAGTCGGATGGAATAGTCCTCGTGGATAGGGAGGCGTGCCTTGGGCTCGGGGGTTGCGGTTCCTGCAAAGAAGCGTGTCCCTACGATGTTCCGCAATTCGCTGAGGCAGAGAATGCAAAGATGCAGAAATGCCATTTTTGCGTAGACAGGTGGGACAAGGGAAAGAAGCCTGTATGCGTGGAGGCATGTCCCATGAGGGCCCTGGATGCTGGACCCATGGAGTTTCTTGAATCTCTCTATGGAAAGAGCCAGAGGGCGCAAGGATTTGAGTTGACCGACCACTGCTCACCTTCTGTGATTTTCAAGGAAAAGGACCCTCAAACCCAATGCGGATCTTAATTACAGGGAGTGACGGATTTGTGGGCAGTAATTACTGTCTCAAGGCCTCCAAGGCAGGGCACGACATACTTGGGGTAGACCTCCGTAACCGGTTCAAACCCGACGGGTGTAGTACGGCGAGCCTGGACATTAGGGAGGAAAGGGCCTGCAAGGATATATGTGAGAGCTTCAAACCGCAGGCCATTATTCACACGGCGAGGGCCCCTGGAAGCCTTTGGGAGATTGAAAAAAACCGGATCGCGGCCTATAGGACCAACGTGATTGGGACCAAGAACCTCCTTCGATGCGCAGAAGATCTAAAGGCCACCTTCGTGTTCTTTTCCACAGACTGGGTCTTTGATGGGACGAAGGGACTTGGTGAAGGGTACAAGGAAAACGATGAAGTGGGGCCTTTGAACTATTATGGGGTCACCAAATGCCTAGGTGAGCATGCTGTAGGGGAATCCTCCGTGGAGTGGCTGATCATCAGGCCTGCCCACATTTACGGAGTGCATGGGGCGGTTCTGAAACCTGGCCCGAAGAACAACCTTGGGCTCCTTGAAGGGTCTGTATGGTCAAGGATATGGCAGGCAATCCAGTCTGAGGAAAAGGTGAAGATACCTGACGATATGCACCAGACGCCTGTTTATGTGAATCACCTGGTGGATACCTCTATGAAACTCTTGGAAAGGGGGTTCAGGGGCGTCTACCACGTCGCAGACCGGGATTGCCACACCCGTTATCGGGTAACCCGAGATGTCTTGAAGACCCTTGGACTTGATTCGAGACGGGTCGAAAAGGGTCTCAAGGAGGATTTCGCTCGATCCCAGAGCATTCCTGAGGATTTGGTGGGGATACTGCCGGAGAATACCTGTCTGGATGTCAGCAAGATTGAAAGAGATCTTGGAATGAGAATGCCAACCTTCGAAGAAGGACTAGAGCTGATGGCAAGAGAAGTGCGGACGCCAGAAGGCAACTGAGGATATAACAGGTTACACTAGCATAGGCCGAAACCTTAAACCCTATCTTGCCCAGAGTGTGGGTATGATCGGATCCCTCCGCGAAATCTTTTGCTTTCGGTTTCCTGTTCATGATACCTGTCTTCATGATGGCCTATATGAGAATACACGGCGCGCCCAGGGCAAAATCCGTATTCATGGGCTACTCACGGTCGGTTCTGTCTACGTCCTTCTTGTTCTGCTTCTCGATATGCCTCTGTATCATGGTTTCTTTGTCTATTAGTCCTACAACGAGAGGTAAGTATTACCTGGATTTTGCACGGATATAACCATCCTTTGCGATTAGAGGTGGAATTTTTTTGTCCCATCTTCCTATCGCCGACTTTGTCCTGACACGTTTATGTGTGACCTTTTGA
>JAFDIC010000528.1 GCA_019308525.1 Deltaproteobacteria bacterium | reverse complement strand
GCACACTTTGCGGGCGGTGTGAATATGCCTGTCCCCAGGGTGTGGAAATCCTCAAAATGCTGAGAAGGGCGAGGGGACTCAGGGAGCGGGACAAGGTCCCAGGCCCTATCCACAAGGGAGTGGTGATGGACCTGGAAAAGGGAAACAATCTGGGAATACCAAAGGACGATTTCCTCTTCCTCCTTGCAGACGTGGCAAAAGAGATGGAAGAAGAGGGTTTCCCGGGATTTTATGTCCCGGTCGACAAGAAAGGAGCCAATGTCCTAGTTACAATCAACTCGAAAGAGCCCTTCGGTGAACCGGACGACATGAAGTTCTGGTGGAAGATCTTTTACGCCGCCAAGGAAGACTGGACAGTGCCCTCAGAAAACTGGGAAGGTGTCAACTGGGCCTTGTTTTCCGGGGACGACGAGTCGATGAAGATCCTCGTTGGGAGGATAGTGGAACATTTGGAGCGACTGGAGTGTAAGACCTTACTCTTGCCGGAATGAGGCCACGCCTATTTTGCGACCAGGCTTGGTCTGCAGAACTGGTTCCCCGAGGTCTTTGAGAAGTACAGGGTAGTTTCCGTGCACGACCTGCTGAAGGAATACATAGAAACCGGAAGGATCAAGGTAGACAAGTCCGCCCACAAGGAACCCGTGACCCTCCATGACCCGTGCAATTACGGCCGAAAGGGGGAAAAGGCCTTCGGTCACGGCTACTTTGAAGAACCCCGCTGGATCGTGCAACAATGCTGCGAGGAATATGTTGAAATGTATCCTTCCAGAATGAACAACTACTGTTGCGGAGCCGGTGGTGGTGCCTGGGCCATGCCCTATGAACAGGAGAGGGTCTTTTACGGCCGCGTCAAGGCAAAGCAGATAAGGGATACGGGCGCCAAGATCGTAGTGGCTCCCTGCCATAATTGTAGGGACCAGATAATGAAGAGTCTTACCAAGGAATATGACCTGGGCATTGAAACAAAGTATCTCTGGGAAATGGTGGCCGATTCCCTCATAGTCGAACCCTGGAGTGAAGAGGAGGTCAAGAGGGCCCACGAGTTGAGAGACGCACAATACGAAAGGGATGGAGTGGACTTGGAAGAAGAATGGGAATAAGGAAAACCTGCTGAATTTCTTGATGATAAAGCCCCGGCCGATGGGTCGGGGCTTTATCGTCTCTACCGCCGCCCCCTCTTCTGAAATAGTTTTTGGGGCCTCCTACCACATACATCGAACTGCCAAAGGGTTTCTTCCCTAGAAAAATATGATATACTAAAACACTAGATAATATGATCCCCGTTCGTTTCTACCGGCCAGGTAAAGTTGCTAGGAATATCTGTACCACCATCATTTATTCTTGGAGGATGAAATGCCTGATTTTACCTGCAAAGACATTGCTCGTGTGTTTGATGCCATGGCAGACGGGGTCTATCTGGTCGACGAGGACTACAATATCAGGTACATGAACGATGTCATGGTAGAAGAATTTGGGGCCGGTATGGGAAAGAAGTGCCATCAGTTCTTGCATGACTCAAGGGAAATCTGCCCCTGGTGTAAGGGGGAAGAGGTCTTCGCAGGATCAAGCGTGCGGTGGGAGCAACATATAGAAAGAAAGAACCAGACGTATGACATCATCGAGTTCCCCTTGAAAGGCCAGGATGGTACGAAATTCAAGGTAAGTATTTTCCGTGATATCACCAAACAGAAAGAGGATGAGGCGAGGCTCAAGGCCTCAGAGGAGGACTACAGGAGGTTGTTTGAACACGTCGGTTGCGGAGTATTCATAAGCACGAAGGAGGGCAGGTTCCTGGACGCCAACAAGGCGCTCCTTGACATGCTCGGATACGAGGATAAGGAAGAATTCCTCAGCATGAACATAGCGCGGGATTTGTACCTGAACCCAGAAGATCGGAAGAGATTCCAAGCCCTTATTCAGCGGGACGGGAGGGTCATCAACTTCGATGTCTATTTCAAGAAAAAGGATGGGACACCGGTCCCCGTTCTCCTTACGGCCCATGCAAGGTACGACCAGGACGGGAAAGTGGTTGGTTATGAGGGCATCAATGTAGATCAATCAGAACGCAAGGACATGGAACAGAAACTAAAGGAGGCCAATGATTTCCTCAACAGGATTATTCACAGCTCTCCGAATGCGATTATGGCCACTGACTTGAAAGGAGATATCATTCTTTGGAACCGGGCCGCTGAAGAGATTCTCGGATATCGCGCAGAGGAAGTGGTAGGAAAGATGAACATAAAGAAAATCTATCCGGAGGGCATGGCAAAAGAGGTGATGAGCATGATAAGGAGCCCTGAATACGGGGGAAAGGGCATATTGAGGTCTTACCCCATGGTCTATGTAAGGAGGGATGGGCAGAAAATCGAGGGAAACCTCTCCGCTGCCATGCTTTATGACGCGGAAGGAAATGAAATCGCCTCTGTAGGCATATTTGCGGACCTCAAAGAATTCTTGGAAATGGAAAGGAAGCTGAGAGAGACACAGGAGAAGTTGCTCCAATCTGAGAAATTGGCTGCCATGGGAAAACTTACATCTCAAATCGCCCACGAGTTGAATAACCCCCTGTATGGGATAATGAATACGCTTGAACTTCTCAAGTCTGAGATTCCCCCTAGCA
>JAFDIC010000527.1 GCA_019308525.1 Deltaproteobacteria bacterium | reverse complement strand
TAGACATTCAAATAGTTTCCACTCCAGATGCCTGGGCCGTAGACATTCCTGGGGGAATCCCTTGGATGGTTCAGTATATTCGCTGGAGGGGAATCAAAGTGTATACATCCGCCGGGTTAGATATCTCCGTGGGAGCTGGATTTATGCCGAGGATTCTTATCGTTGATGACGAGGAAATGATTCAAAGGCTGTTGAAGAGGTTTCTTGAAGACAGGGGACATGAAGTGTACACCGTCAGCACGGGACAAGAAGCCCTTGAAATGATGAAAAGAGCCCCGGAAATCATTCTTCTGGATATGATGCTCCCGGACATGGATGGATTGGAGGTCTTCAACAGGGCAAAGGAAATCAGACCCTCTGCCAGGGTGATTCTTATGTCGGGTATGCATAGGGAAAATGACTCTCTAGCGCGGTTCGACGGTGACATCGAGTTTATTCCCAAACCCTTGAACCTGGAGCACCTCGCCCAGGTCATAGACTCTGAGATAGGGTCAAAGTCACCTTGCACAGTCCCTTCATAGGCAAAAGGATCCATCACATGGGTCCCTGCTGTCATTTCCGGAGATGTGATGGTATCCCTTTTCACCTTTTGACCTGCCGACGAAATCCCGCTCCCCAAGATTTTCCTGTGCATCTCGGTCGCCGATCCTGCCAACCTTATATCTAATTCATGTTCTTGAGGCGCAAGGCGTTGTCAAAGGGATCACTGTGGGAATGCTGTTTCGCCATCCAGGTGTGATGTGCAAGCCTCTGCCCATCCCATGATCATGCCGAAGCCGGCGCCTGTCCTCGTGAACCTCATCCGTTTCTTGAAATTTGGCCAGGGGAAAGGGGGCTTGTTAAGATAGCTCTAGTGTAGTATAGTGAAATAGAAGTAGTCAAATAGGCCTTTTATCTGCGGTAAATATGGTTTTTTATGAGGAATTTACTATAGTTTATAACAATTACAACCAATGACAAGAATTTACATCTTGAATGGCCCTGATCAGGGCAAGGGCTTTGACTTTGACAAGGAGACCATATACGTGGGTCGGTCCTCGGATAATGATATCCAGATCCTGGACAGAACCGTATCCTCGAAGCATCTTAGAATAAGGAGAGAGGGTGAGAAATATTTCCTGACAGATCTGAATAGTCAGAACGGCACATTTTTCAACGGGAATTTCCTGAGCCCGGGAATCGAGATGGAAGTCAAGGAACGTGTGCCGATCATGATTGGAATGAGCATCATCTGTATCGGCACCGGGTGCAGAGAGCACCTTTCTTCACTTATTCGTGATATTCCGCCAGATGAGGCAACTCTCAGCGGTGAGCGTGCCCTTTTTGCAGAAAGACGCTCCAGGACCTACCAGAAGAGACGGGAGCTGGTGTACAATGTCTATGAGATCCTGATGAAGGAAGACTTAAACGAGGCATTGGAAGGTGTTATTGACAATATATTCAGTTCCCTGAAGAAGGTTGAGCGGGCCGTTGTCGCCATTGCCGACCCAGAGACTGGAACAATCAGGAAGATAATCTCCAAAACCAAGAGACCGGAGCACGGTACTACCCCGGGTTATTCCCGTGAGGTAGTTGAAAAGGTATTGAAGGAGGGGAAAGCCGTTGTCATCTCTGACACCCGTAGTGCCAGCGCGGAGGAGAATCTGGCGGAGACCCTCAAGCTCTACAGGATTGAAAGCGTGATGTGCGTTCCCTTGATCGGCATCTCCAAGATCCTGGGAGTGTTGTATGTGGACTCCCTAAGCAGCCCCTATGGTTTCAGAAAAGAAGACCTTTCCCTGTTCTATGATCTGAGCAGGCGCACCGCGATGGCCATAGAATACGGCTGGTTCACATCAAAGCTGTAGAAACAAGATACTGGACCAAGGTAGAGTCAATGGATAGTAAATCATCCCCCGCCCTATGGGCGGAGATGATTTACCCGTTCAGCGTCTCCCACGTTCTAGGGCTGCATACAAGACAAAGGAAATACAAGCCTACAGGGAAGACGCACATCTCCTACCGAAGCAGGGGTCCTGAAAAGAGTGTGCACCTTCAGTCGTCCTTCACATCTCCCAAAAGAGGTTTTCATTGACATGCAAATATGGTTTGCCTAGACTTTTTTGATAAGGAAAACCTATCTGCAACTTGAACAGGAGGGACCTATGAACTGGAAAGCGTTGATCGCCGCTGTCTTTGAGAACATGTCCATGGTATGGGAACGGGTCTTGGATGGGCTGAATGAAGAGGAGTTAAATCACCAATCGGCTCCGGACAGCAACAGCATAGGCTGGCTCGCTTGGCATAGTGCACGCGGTCAGGACCGCGCCGTAGCTGGCTTAACGGGAGAGGAACAGATCTGGATCAAAGAGCAGTGGTATACCAGGTTTAATCGTCCCCCTGATCCCACGGACTTCGGACTGGGTCATACCCCGGAGGATCTTGCTGCTTTCAAATCCCCTGACGTAGATACCCTGTTGGGTTATCAACGGGCGGTCTTCGGAGAGGCCAAGCGTTGCCTGGAGAATCTGTCAGAATCGGATCTGGACCGGAAATTGGATCATCCGGTGTTCCCGACGGTAGGGGCACGCATCATCGCACTCATAAGCGATAATCTTCAGCACGCGGGCCAGGCGGGTTATGTTCG
>JAFDIC010000526.1 GCA_019308525.1 Deltaproteobacteria bacterium | reverse complement strand
AGATGAGCTTAAGAGAGTTCCGGGAGTAGGCGCCATTATTGTGCACGGTGGGCTCCGAAGACGCATCAATATCTATTTCGACCTCGCAAAACTAGAGGGCTACGGGATTTCACTTGCCAGGGTTAACCAGGTCCTGGCAGCACAAAATCTCAATATCCCTGCAGGACGCATCAAATCAGGCACCAGAGACTATTTTGTACGCGTTCCAGCCCGATATAAGTCAGCCCGGGAGGTGGCAGAAACGGTTATAGGTTACTTTAATAATGCTCCCATATACCTTAAAGACGTTGCGAAGGTCGAAGATGGCTACGAACCACAGGATGTAAACGGTTGGGGTGACGGTTTACCGGCCCTTGTCCTCATTCTGCAAAAGCAGACAGGCAAAAACACCGTCAATGTGGTACGTCGGGTGAAACAAAAACTAAAGGAGCTTCAAGACGTTCTACCCTCTGATGTAAAGATCAACATAATAATGGACTCCTCTGAGGATATCCTGACCTCAGTAAAGAACCTGAGAACCACCCTTTTCTATGGAATCTTTTTTGTAATACTCGTTACCCTGGCTTTCCTGAGACGGCTTAGAACGGCCTTTATCATATCACTCACCATACCCTTTTCCCTCATCATAGCCTTCATCCTCCTTTACCTCTTTGGTTACACCATAAACCTTGTCTCCCTCATGTCCCTAGCCATTGCCTCAGGCATGGTAGTGGACAACGGTATCGTAGTGCTTGAAAACATAATGCGCCATATCGAGCGCGGGGGAAGGATCAAGACTGCTGCAATGTTCGGGGCCAGCGAGATGGGCCTAGCCATTTCTGCTTCTACCCTCACCACCGTGGTTGTTTTTGTCCCCTTGATGTTTTTGACAGGCCTTGCGGGCATGATTTTCAAGCAACTGGGGATCACCCTCGTGGTGACTCTCACCGCATCTCTGCTCGTTGCCTTAATGTTGATTCCAACCCTCGCCTCGAGATTAATAAAGGCCACCCCAAAGGCCTTGAAACAAAGAACAGGTACCATAGGGAAGCTTTACGGTCTATCAGAGGAGGGCTTTGAATTCCTTGAGCGACTTTACGCAGGCATACTCGGCTGGGCCTTGGGGCATCGAAGGACCGTCGTTACACTGGCAGTTGTTATTTTTTTAAGCAGCATCTCCTTGATCCCGTTTCTGTCCACATCCTTTTTCCCAAAGGTGGACAGTGGTGACATAAGCATCCGATTCCGCCTTCCAGAGGGCTCCCGCATAGAAGAAACCAACAAGGTAATGGAGGCCATCCTTAAAGACATAGACGAGGTAGTAAGGCCCGAAGAAATGCGTCACTCTTACGGCTTTGATGGTGAGACAAAAGAAGGGATTGGCGTGGCACTAGGATTTGACCAAGGTCCAAACGTGGGAAGCATTGGCTTTAAGTTGGTGGACAGGGACAAAAGGACCCGCTCTGCTGATGAGATAGCCGAGGAATTAAGAAAGCGCGTCAAATCCATCCCGGGCCTTAACAAGATACATGTGAGGGCAGAAAATGCCATTACCTCCATCTTAATGGGAGGTGGCAAACCAGTCTCCCTGGAAATACAGGGTCCAGACCTCAATCAATTGGTCCGCCTGGCAAACCAGATCAAGGAAAGGATGCTGGCGATCCCCGGCCTCGTTGATGTGGAGATCAGCCAAAAGGATCCCCGACCCGAGCTTTGGGTGGAAGTGGATCGAAAGAAGGCCTCTGCCCTGGGTTTGAGTGTTGCCAATATCGCTGCCACCCTTAGAAACTATTTCTACGGGCTTGAGGCGACCAAGTTCAGAGAGGCTGGAGACAATTACGATATTTTCACCCGGCTTACGGAAAAAGACAAGAACAACCTCTTTAACCTCCCCGAGGCACCCATATACACCCCAGACGGCCGCATGATAAAATTAAAAAATATTGCCAAGATTAGACAGGACGAGGGACCCATTGAAATTGAAAGGAAAAACAGGGAAAAGATTGTGAAGGTGGAGGCTGATACCTTCCAAAGATCACTGGGGGCAGTTACCTCAGACCTTAAAAAGGCCCTCTCCTCTTTGGAAATCCCTTCTGGAGTCTTTGTCAAGTTTGGGGGTGAAGTGGAAGAACAAAAGAAGGTGTTTAAAGACCTCACTATACTCCTTGTGATGGGCATTTTGCTGGTGTACATGGTAATGGCCTCTCTTTTCGGCAACCTGCGGGACCCTTTTATCATCATGTTTTCGGTGCCTTTTGCATTCACTGGGGTCCTCTATGCATTCTACCTGACTGGAACGACTCTTGGAATAATGTCGTTCATGGGTGTTGTGATGCTAATGGGGATTGTTGTCAACAACGCAATAGTGCTGCTGGATTATATCCACCTGTTACAAAGACGCGGCAGGCCCCTTTTTGAGGCGGTCACTGAGGCAGGCCGCAGTAGACTCAGGCCCGTGCTCATGACCTCCCTTACCACCTTCTTTGGAATGTTTCCCATGGCAATATCGAGAAGCGTTGGGGCAGAGGCATGGAATCCCCTCGGGATAACAATGCTGGGCGGGCTGACGGTTTCGACCCTCGTCACACTTGTGCTTGTGCCAACCATTTACTACATTATGGAAAGAAGAAAAGAAGCCAGGAGTTAGGAGAAA
>JAFDIC010000525.1 GCA_019308525.1 Deltaproteobacteria bacterium | reverse complement strand
CCAGAAAGGACAGAATGGCCAGTGCAAGAAAGAGTAAGACCAGCCAGAAGGAGGAAAAACCTAGGAGCAGAAATATCCCTCCCGCGATATGGGCACCGACGGGGCCGAAGAGATTTCTGGCCTTCAGGAGGCTAATGCCCGCCTTTTGCCAGAAAAGGGGATCGTCCGGGTGATAGGAAAAGAGGCTGACCCCCAGCACAACGGCCACGAATAACAGGATGATACCGCGGATTTCTTTCCTCATGGGTTCGTGATGCCCTTTTCCGCCTTTGTCGTTCTTGGATCTTGCTCGTTTGCCCAATTGCCTGTCGCCCTTTTCCGTCCGTGAGAGGGGTTTGGAGTGAGGCAACCCTGTTGCCGTCCTCAAAATGGGTTTTGAAAAGGCGCCTCTCTCTTGCCGGCGTAATCCCGGTGTGTTTCTTAGACGGGAATTACGATCGGCAGGATAAGGGGCCTTCTTTCGACTATCTTATAGAACAGGCGCCTGAGTCTCTTCTTGATCCTGGACTCCATCTCCGCCCATTCAATAGGCCTGTCTGCCACGATTTCACCCAGGACATCGAGCACGGCATTCTTTGCCTCGTCCAGGATGAACCCACCCTGGTCCTCAAATACGAATCCCCTTGAGATGATGTCGGGTCCATAAATGATCCCGCCTGTCTGTTCATCAAGGGCAAGCAATGCTATAACGAAACCGTCACCTGACAGCCTGCGACGATCCCTGAGGACGAGTTCATCCACATCTCCGATACCCTTGCCGTCCACGAAGACCCTTCCGGTCCGGACTTTTTCTCCAGTGCTCAGGATCCCGTCACGGATTGTTATCGTGGTGCCGTTTTCGACCAACATCACTCTTTCGGGAGGTATCCCGGCCTCCTCGGCCAGCTGGGTATGCTTTACCAGGTGCCTGTATTCACCGTGGATAGGCATGAAGTACTTGGGCTTGACAAGGTCAAGCATCATCCGGAGTTCCTCCCTGTAAGCATGTCCCGAGGAATGGATATCAGAGACCTTCTCGTAAACAACCTCTGCCCCCATCCTGTACAGGTTATTGATGATTTTTGTTATGGCTTTCTCATTGCCGGGGATGAACCGGGAGGAAAGAATGACGGTATCGCCCCTCTTTACCTTCAGGCCCTTGTGCTGATTGTGGGCCATCCTGGTAAGGGATGACATGGGTTCGCCCTGGCTCCCTGTTGTTATGACCACTATCTCCCTGTCAGGAAATCGGTCCACTTCCCTTTCACTGATCTCCAGGTCAGGGGGCATCTTGACCAATCCTTGGTCCTTGGCAATCCTGACGTTGGTGCGCATACTTTTTCCGCTGAACAGGACTTTCCTGTTGTAGGCGACCGCCAGGTTTATTACCTGCTGAATTCTTACTATGTTTGAGGCAAACACGGCTATGATCAGCCTCCCGGAGCAAGTCCTGAACAGTTCTTCCAATGTCTCCTTGACATCCCTCTCGCTGAGCGTGAATCCCTCTTTCTCGGCATTGGTTGAATCCGAGAGCAGCAAGACCACGTTCTGCTTCCCGTATTGGGTGAACCGCCTGAGGTCGGTAGAGTGTCCATCCACCGGCGTTCGGTCAATCTTGAAATCCCCGGAATGAATGATAATGCCTTCGGGCGTTTGGATTGCGAGTCCCACCCCGTCTACCGTACTGTGGTTGACCTTTATGAACTCCACGGTGAAAGGGCCGAATCGCGACGTTTCACCGGCCCGGACCCTGTGCAATGCTGCTTCACCCAGCAGATGATGTTCCTTGAGTTTCTCTTTGAGGATCTCGATGGTAAAACTGGTGCCGTACACGGGGATATTGATTTCCTGCAAGAAAAAGGGTATGGCACCAATGTGGTCCTCGTGGGCATGGGTCAGGATGACTGATTTTACCTTGTCCCTGTTGTCCTTCAAAAATTGAAAGTCGGGTATGACTATGTCTACGCCCGGCATGTATTCCTCGGGAAACATGAGGCCCGCGTCAATGATGAGCACATATTGCTCACAGGACAGGGCAAGCATATTGAGCCCTATTTCTCCGACTCCACCTAAAGGAACAAGTGTTACCATGACTTTTCCCTGCTACATTTCGGGACCCCATTGCCATCCCAGTCGGTCCCGGTCCTATGGCCCGAAAGGAGCCCCAAATCTTGGTACATTTACGTTGAATTTACAATAGCTTATACCTTCATATCCAATCAGTCAACAGAGAAAATCCACTTCAGGCGGAACGCCTCAGCAATAGGCCGCCCGGATCGGATTTTTTTCGCCCTTCCCCATTTATTATCTTGAAGTGTTGAAATTCGATATGATAGCCATATAATAAATCACCGTTCACAGGGAAACGTGGCCTTCCTCCATGGCGGGAGGCTGAAATCACAGGTTATGCCATGATATCACAGGAAACAATCCAGGGGTCCGAATTCAGAGCCCAGGATCCGGTTATTTCATACGGTTATGGACTCGGGCCTTGGCCCGAGTAACAAGTTACCGAACTTCTTAGAAGTTCATCAACTTTTGGAGGGAAAAGGAGATTACGTCATGGCAAGTGTCAACAAAGTGATACTGGTCGGGAACCTGGGTGCAGACCCTGAACTGAGGTACACTCCCAGCGGCAAGGCAGTGGCCAATT
>JAFDIC010000524.1 GCA_019308525.1 Deltaproteobacteria bacterium | reverse complement strand
CTAAGGACATCATGGTCTGAAGGGAAACTCACACGATCGTTCACACCACCCTCCCCTCGATCAGGACCTTGGTGTTGCCATCTTCCAAATTGAACCAGAAGTGAAGCTGTCCTGATTCCTCGGTGAAGCACTCCTCCAGCGACCGGCGTGTTGCACAGGGCAGGATCTCCCCGTATTGCGCCCTGGCTTGGTCGATCAGAGCTTGCTTGCGTCGGCTCACTCCCGCCCCTCCTGCTCGGCTCGGTCCTGGCGGTCTAGGTATTGCTCTATTGCTTTTGGCAAAATGTCATCAACGATATTTCGTCTGGTCATTTTTGAAAAAGCTTTGAGCCTCATATATAATTCCCAGGGCAAGCGAGCCATTACTCTTTGCATCAAATCTGAATTGGTCATAAAAGCCTCTTTAAGATTCTTTTGTATCTTATAATAGAGCAAATGTAGCTTAATGTCAATATTCAATCGCATCTTTTTTGCTTTTTTGGGTTGCAAATGCGCCTTTTTTGCGCTATATTTTTGAGCAATGGGAGGGAAGAGGCTTTGATTGGAAGACTTCAGAGACCGAATAGACCAACTACTGATTCCCAAAAGATGGAAAAAACCGCAGTTGGCGAAAGAAGCGGGGGTTAACTATTCAACCATAAAAACTTGGTACAATCGGCGAGAAAGCATTCCTAATGCTAAGGATTTATATTGTGTTGCCAAAGCACTGGGTACATCTGTTGAGTACCTGATGACGGGCGAAGAGAAGATTGCCCCGAACGTCCTGGAGGATCCAGTGAAGAAACAGCTTTGGGATTTCATCCAATCGCTTGACAAGGATCGTTTGATCGAACTTCGCGGCATTCTCAAGATGTTCAACTATATGACCTTGCAGCCACAGATGGAAGCAAAAAAAGAGAACATGGGATGATCGGACGGGAAAATATCTCTCCGAGTATAAAACTTGCCACGGAAAAATCATTTTTCTGGAACCGTATCTCAGGGATTTCAGGATATCGTGTAGGGAAATCCCTGATAGTCAGCAGGCGGATAAACGATCAAGATATCCAAGCATGGGGAAACCGGAAATCCCAGAAAAACTCACCCAAGAATTCATCACTCAGAATGCCCAATATTCCCTGCGCTCCCAGTCAAAGAACTGGAGGGTCTTGGTCTGGCGCCAGATCGTTCTGTTATACATGTCCGGCATCTGGGATCCCGATCTATATCCATATCATTTCAGCGATTTCTGGGACATCTTCTGTGAGCGCAAGCAGCGGTGGGACCGTGTCTACTTCATCGTGGACGCCAATGACATGCCTATTCAGTCCGAAGAGTTCCGGAACTATGTGAAAACGAATTGGTTGCACTTGGCCGAGCGAGAGGATTTCCAACTCTGTATCGTCGAGCAGAAAGCGATGAAGCGGGCGATCTGGGGTTCGATCCACCAACTGTTGGGCCTGCAAAATCAAATAAAAATGTTCAAGGATTGTGACAAGGCGCTTGAATGGATTTGGGAGATTCTTCGGTCGGGGATTCGAGAAACCTCAATGTAGAGGGGAAAGGTATGAGAAAAATCTTAATAGGTTGCCTGCTATTTCTTGCATGTGTCGGAATGCCTGCCCAGAGCCTGCTTGAATACTACGATTCCGAGTTCGTCACCGTGAACTACCAGAATTTCGGGGGTTTCTCGTTCGTCCATGGCGGAGTAGCATATTCAGCCGTTTTCGGTCTTCAACAACCGCTTCGAGACATAATTGCCTCAAATGCGCGAACAGCAACTCTTGTCGAAAAACATGTCAAAAACATGAGAACTGGGTGGATTTGTTACGCTTCTGGTCTACTGGCTATATTAGGTGCCACTTATCTTGTGACTGCCATTCCCTCAGATCTCACATATGAAAGACTTGTCCGGAGATATGGTTTGGTGATCGGATTAAGTGGCGGCGGAACTATTTTTTCTATAGCAGGACTGCTCTTTATGAACTCCGGTTATAGCAGTCTCTTCAGTGCGGTCAACATCTACAACCGGGACAAGATCCGGCAGTACGAGTAGCCATGAAAGGATGCGGATTGGAGCCATGGCTGGCGAAATTCTGATGGAGTTTTGAGATGAATGAGAAGATAGGTGAAGCTTTAGTCCGGATCGGCGCCATGAAGCCCTACCAGGTAGACGACGTGCTTCGTGCCCAGAAGGCCGGCGACTCACGGCTATTCGGGGAGATCGCGATCGAATTCGGATATATCAACGATGAAGTCCTCAAGAAGTACGTGGAGGCGAAAGCAGTGTGGGAAAAAGAGGCCTGATATGCCAGAGCAAGAAAGCGATTGCGAATATCGCGATACCTGCCATTTTTATAACATGAAGAACATGACCCCGGCCAACAGAAGGCTCAAAGGGCTGTACTGCATTGAATGGCCGCAGAAGTGTGCTATCTACCAGGCCAAAGCTGTTGGGAAACCGGTGTTAATCACACTATGGCCTACGGGGAAGCTGCAGGGGTGAGCGAAGCGGGATTGATGCCCTTGAAGATCTGGCGCGGCGGGGAGCTCCGGATCGCCGAGTTCCGGCGGGCGGAGTTGCTTTAGGTGGAGGGGGACCCGGAGGTGCAGCGGGGGCTGGGGGAGGGGCTAAGAAACAAACTACTTGAGA
>JAFDIC010000523.1 GCA_019308525.1 Deltaproteobacteria bacterium | reverse complement strand
CGATTGTATGAAATCAACGCCCACCAGCTCCACCTTCCAGGCAGCACAGCCCGAAAGCTCATGAAAGAGCAACTCTTCAAGCCTGACAATAAGGTCATTACAGTATTCCATCTCATTCATACTTGGGTCGCTCCTTCCTGCCGAATTCCTCCCAGTAGACCAGTTCTTCAAGGGGTTTCTTGGGTCGCGGGTGCTTTCGTTGTTCCTTGGGCCAACCTATGGCAATGTAAGCGATTACCTTGTACTTTCCCATCCCTGTGGGAATCTTGAGGATTTCCTTGAACTTTTTCGCGTCCCTCGTGCTGGCGACGGGCCCGTGTACCCAGCAGGCACCCAGCCCAAGGGAATGGGCCTCCAGAAGCATATTCTCTATGGCGGCAGAGAGATCATAGGGCACGTCCACCGAGCCCTCCATGAGAGTCCCGAGAACCGCAATGATGAGTGGCGCATACCTTGCGAATTCCGAGACCTCCCCGGAATACATGAAGCGTAACACTTCCGCCCGCTTCTGAGGGTCTTCTATCTTTTGGAACCGCTCCTGCATTTCCCCCAGGCAATACCAGGCGGTCATCCTTGAACCGCTTCCAAGCTTGGCAAGCCTGCCTATCTTGTTCTTGGTTTCGGGATCGCGAATAACAATGAACCTCCAGGGTTGATAGTTTTCCCCTGAGGGGGCCCATCTCGCGGCCTCAAGGATCTTGTCGATCAATTCATCGGGCACAGGATCCGGTTTATATCTCCTGATACTCTTCCTGGTACTTATGACATCCAGTATGTCCCTCATGCACCCTTCTCCTTCCCTTTATAGCTTCAGGACCTTCCGGGCGGTTCCCCCCAGGATCATCTCAATCTCATCGTCCGTGAACGGGATATCCGTATCCCTTTCCCTGAACGCCTTGACCCATTCCTTCAACGGACACATGAGATTGGGGTAGGGGGCGTCCGTGGCAAACATGATCTTGTCAGCCCCAGCCAGATCTATGATGTCCCTGAGCCATTGATAGAACCGGGCCTTGGGCAGCCTCCTGTAAGGCTTCTGCCACAAAGACAGGTCAACATAGACGTTCTTCAGCCATGCCGCTGCCTGAACCGCCTCCCTCCACCATCCAACATCCCCGCAGTGGGCAAAGATGAAGTCCACTTCCGGGTAGCGCGCCGCCGCGGAGGCAAAGTAGGCAGGCCTGGAATTCTCCCACCTCAGGTAGGTATTGGGGGCCCCGCCCGTATGAACCATCACAGGGATGCCCCATTCCGCAGCCTTCTCGTAGACCCAGAAGGCCACCGGGTCATCAGGCATATAGCCCACACCGGCATGCAGCTTGAAACCCTTCATCCCCCACTCATTGTAAGCCTGCTCGCAATGCTTGAGGGCTCCTTTCCTCCGGGGGTCAATGGCCATGAAGGGTATCAACCTGCCTTCGTGCCTCCTGGCCGCGTCTGCATACAGCTTGTTCTGGTCAAACATATGAATGGGTGCTTCTCCAAACAGCAGACCATAATCCACCCCGAATATCACCGTCCTGTCCACCCCCGCATCGTCCATCTCCTCTATGATATTGTCCGCATTGGGATCGATGAGGGGCCTGACGATCTTCTCGGTAAATTCCCTGTCACTGATATCCACGTTGTACGTCTTTCTGTACATCATTGCAAAACTCTTCTGTGCGCCCCTGATATAGTCCCCCTGGACCGTACCCGCAGCCACAAGATGCCTGTGAACGTCTATGATCATACCACTATCTCCTTTCCATTGGTGATGCTTCCGTAAAAACCCCATCTGCGGCGTTGCGCTGCATCTTTAGTCACTGCGGCGTACTCCTATGTACGCCTCATTCCTAAAGATTTGCACGCCTTGCATCTGGAGCCTTTCCGAAAGCATCTGCATTTGAGCGTTTGTACGAGTTAATCATTAGTATTTTTGATCACTCTTGTCCAAAATCTACGGCAAATGCCTTCGGGAGGCCTATACCCGTAGCCCTTTGGCCTGACAAGGAGTCCTGAATTATCGAATGCCGGTAATCGAGCTATTCTCTGTGTTTCATCCCGGCCTTTTCTCTTATGTAGGAGACGATTTCCCCAGGAGGCGTGCCGGGGAGAAATACCTTGTCAACACCCATCTCCAGCAGGGCAGGTATATGGCGCCTCAGTATTATACCTCCCACCACCACCAGGAGATCATTCACGCCCTTTTCCCTTAGGCACTTCATTACCCTGGGGACCTGAACCATATGGTCCCCGGAAAGAAATGACATCCCCAGGACATCCACACCCTCTTGGATTGCCGCATTGACTACCTGTTCGGGCGTCTGCCGGATGCCAGTATAGACAACCTCCATGCCCGCATCCTTCAATGCCCTGGCGACTATCTTTGCTCCACGGTCGTGTCCGTCAAGACCTGCCTTGGCTATCAATACCCTTATCCTTCGCTCTGCCATATTGTTCCAACACCAGGAGATAATTTTTGATCGCAACCAGAGGTTACTCCTACACCGGGGGGATGATTCGCAACCAGAGGTTACTCCTGCTATTATTGGTTGCAAGGCAAATTCCCATGTCCACTGGCCTATTGCTGCCACCTCACAAACAAGCGGTTCGGTTCAACCTAGATATATGTTGGTGACTTGAACTCCCCCCAC
>JAFDIC010000522.1 GCA_019308525.1 Deltaproteobacteria bacterium | reverse complement strand
CCAGGTTGACCGGGTTTCGTTACAACCAAAAGGCAATGAACCTCTCCTATGCCAACCGCCGGCGGATGGAAATAGCCCGGGCACTCTCCACGGATTGTGAGCTGCTGTTGCTGGATGAACCCTCGGCCGGGATGAACCCCAAGGAGACGGAAGAGATTACGAGGTTCATCAGGCAACTGCGGGATGATTACGGTTACAGCTTCCTGATCATTGAGCACAAGCTCAAGGTGGTGAAGACCATCTCCGACAGGGTAATCGTCCTTGATTACGGGAGAAAGATTGCGGAAGGCGACTACGAAGACGTGGCGAACAACGAGTACGTGATCCAGGCATACTTGGGAAGGAGACATGGAAAGAGGGCATGAGGATATCCTGAAGCTCTCCGAGGTGGATGCATTCTACGGGAAGATCCAGGCCCTGGGAGACATAAATATCTCCATAAGAGATAAGGAGCTGGTCTGCCTGCTGGGGGGAAACGCCTCAGGAAAGTCTACCACCCTTAAGACTATCCTGGGCGTGGTAAAGCCCTCCAGGGGCAAGGTGGAGTTCATGGGGGAAAGGATAGACGGGCTTTCCACGGGCGAGATCGTGGCCAGGGGAATCTCCATTGTCCCGGAGAACCGGAGGATCTTTCCCAAGCTCACGGTCCTGGAAAACCTGGAGCTGGGGGCATACCTGCGTAAAGACACTGAAGGCATTGCCCGTGACATGGAGAGGGTGTTTGAGCTTTTTCCCCGGCTCAAGGAGAGGTTGAAACAATACGGCGCAACCCTGAGCGGCGGGGAGCAGCAGATGCTCGCCATGGGCCGGGCCCTGATGTCACGACCGAAACTGCTCCTCATGGATGAACCTTCCATGGGGCTTGCTCCTATCCTGGTAGAGGGTTCCTTTGAGATCATCCAGAGGGTCAACCAGGAGGGTGTGACCATCTTCATGGTGGAGCAAAATGCCAACATGGCCCTATCCATCGCTGACAGGGGCTATGTCCTTCAACTGGGAAAGATAGTGCTCCAGGATAGCGCGGAGAATCTCCTGAACAATGAGATGATGAAAAGGGCCTACCTGGATACGGGATGAGATGAAAGTCCTTTGTAGCGAGTGTAGTAAAGATTATACCCCGGGCACCATGGGCCGATGTTTGTCTTGTGAAGGTATTCTGAGGCCCGAGTACGCAGAGAGCGTGGTAACAAAGCTCCGGGACATTGTCCCTGGACCTGGAATCGGGAGATACAAAGACCTGTTCACTCTCACCAGGGAGCCACCTTCCCTTGGGGAGGGGGTCACACCCCTTGTTCGATCCAGGAGAATAGGTCAGGCCATGGGTCTGAAGCGTCTTTATTTCAAGGTGGAGGGCTCTAATCCCAGCGGATCATTCAAGGACAGGGTTGGGGCTATTGCCGCCGGGCTGGCACTGGAAAGGGGGCTCAAGGGGATAGTTACCGCGTCTTCGGGAAATGCTGGGGCAGCAATCTCGGCTTACAGCGCCGCCGCTGGGCTTGATTGCCTCATACTCATTGAGCCTGGCAGCCCCCCAAACAAGATAAGGCAGACTATCGCCACTGGCGCCGTGGTTGTACCTGTTGAAGGGATCTTTGAGCGTGGGCCGGAAGCCATTAGTACCATGATTCTCCAACTCGCCGAGGCCCTAGACTACTACCCTGCCTTTGTATGGGCACCAGTCAACCCCTACCTATTGGAAGGTGTCAAGACCATGTCCTATGAGATAGAGGCTCGCCTGGGGGATGCCCCTGACCTATTAATCTGCCCGGTCGGGGGAGGGGACATGCTTGCCGGGCAGTGGAGGGGTTACCTGGAACTCAGGAGGGCCGGACTCATAGACCGATTGCCCAGGATGATAGGTGTCCAGTCCTCCTTGGCCCCACCCCTGGTGGAGGCCTTCCGTTCCGGGTCGAGGCGTGTCAAGCCGCTTCCCTGTGCCAGGTCCCGGATCTCGGGGATAAACGTGCCCTTTACAGGAGAGCACGCCCTTGAGGCGGTCAGGGAATCGGGGGGCACTGTCATCGACGTAGATGATGAGGAGGCCTTTACCTTTCAGCAAAGGGCGGCAATGGAGGAGGGTCTCTGGGTAGAGCCGGTCTCGGCAGTGCCCCTTGCAGCCCTAAGGAGGCTCTTGGAGCAGGGCCGGGTGGAAAGAGATGATCTGATCGTGTGCATAATGAGTGGGGCTGGGTTCAAGGACAGCCACCTCGCTCAGGAGGCAGCGGAAGAGGTGTCAGGGCGCAAACCCCTGCCCTTTGACATCAGGGCCATACTCGCCGAAGCCAAGGACTTCAGGGCTTCTTGAGGGGGCGCCCCTGTTCATCCCATCCCCTGAGGCGGTAGTATTCCCTCACCATCTCTTCAATTGGTACCACATGACCCTTGGAGGCCCCTTCTTCCAAAGGCTCATGGGTAAAACGCCTTGGGAGGGTATCGTGGCGAGTATCTATTCCGAAGTCGATGTTCAGCAAACGCTCCCTGTCAATCGTCTCTCTCAGTGCCTCATCCACCTTTTCAGGCGTAAACTTCAATCCGGTTCCGGTCTTGAGCAACCTTGCAGCAAACTCGAAGGCCAGTATGTCCATGCTCAACCCCACGTTCTTGCACATGGTAAGACAATCCGTGAGGAGGGCCTGCCG
>JAFDIC010000521.1 GCA_019308525.1 Deltaproteobacteria bacterium | reverse complement strand
GTCGTCATAGAGTTTCTTGTCGCTGATCTTTCTATTCTTTACCACTTTGTGGGATAGAATGAGGGTCTTTCCCCTGTCCAAATAGGGTTCCATGCCGGGCACATAGTAGCCCACGGGATTGCCCTCCCTCTGGAAATCATGATGAACACCGGCCTTTTTATATGTCCATACGATGTTGCCATCCCAGTCCACCACTGACAGGTCGTTGGATCCCGGATGGTGCCAGAGCCTTCCCCTCTTGCCGGTGGCTCCCATGACGTAGCCGTTGGGCAGCATCTTGGCCGGATGCTCCTCGTCGCACACGTTCGGCCAATGCTTGACAACGTTGCCGTTCATGTCTATGAGAATAGTCTGGTACCCTTTGACCGTCAGTATGGTGAAACCACTAAAGCATTTGTCCGGTTTGTATATGGTTGTTCCGTGGGGGAAAACAGTGGGAAACGCAAGTAGAGATCCAGGTAACATCACCAACAAACACAACAAGCAAAATAGGAAAGATTTCTTCATTCTCACCCTCCTCTTGGATTCAAGGTTCAGAATTCAAAATTCAAGGATTATTAATGGCTTATCGGATTCTCACAAACATACCGGTTAAGGACCTGGGTCCTCATTGTTCGTTCAGATACGGAGAACTACGTATATCACCCCCTCCCTACAAGAAATTTGCATGCACATCGAACTATCTTCTCGTTCAAGATTAGAGACCTGTTGCCTGATTTTTGAGAGACCCAAATCCGTGCCCCATCAGACTAATCTCGTGATGGGAGATAAGTGATTGAATTGCTATAGTATTTTAGCAGAAACCTCCCCGGTTCACTGCGTCAAGCAATTGGATCTATGTCGAAATCTTCTACATTCTGTAAAAGTATCCCATCTACACATGAATTAGGCCCAATGTCTATTATGTACTAGCGAAAATCATGCCACGGGTCACCATGATCCCCTGGGGACCAAACTACTTGATTATACGCAATTTCTTTGAATACTACGACTCTCGTACGGATGCTGTTCGTGAAGTTCTTGTAAAGACTACTTTACACTTGTGAAAATCTTCGCACATAGCAGCCCGGGGATAGGCCTCTGGGCTTGTTGAAAAGTGCAACATTGGGTAAGGCGTAGAAGCCTTAAACCTTCAAGCCATAGGCAGTGATTTTGTCGTACAGGGCCCGGCGACTGATCCCAAGTAACCGGGCTGTCTCGGTGCGATTATTCTTTGCGCTTTTCAGGGCCCGGACAATTGCCCTCTTCTCTGCTTCTTCAACCACTTGCCTGAGGGAGAGCAAGGGACCATCATCCGGCCCCTCATCCGTCCTGCGCTGACGGGACTCCGAGCCAAGCAAGCAATCCATGGAGATAACCTCATTATCGGCCAGGAGCACCCCCCGTTCCAGGATATTTGCCAGTTCTCGAATGTTTCCTTTCCAGGGGGAATTGATGAGCACCTCAAGCACTTCGGGTTTAATGTGACTAATCTTCTTTTTATAGACCCTGCTAAATTTCTTCAGGAAATGATCGATTAGAAGGGGGATATCTTCCCTTCTTTCCCTCAAGGGGGGAATGCACAATGGTATAACGGCCAGGCGATAGTAAAGCTCTTCTCGGAAGACACCTCGTGCCACCTCTGCCAAGACATCGCGGCTTGTGGCAGAGACAAAACGGACATCTATCTTTGTGCTCCGATTTCCCCCTACCGGTTTTATCTCTTTTTCCTGGACGGCCCTCAAGAGTTTGACCTGGGTCGGAGGCCTAATCTCACAAATCTCGTCCAGAAACACCGTACCGCCCTGTGCCTCCTCCAGCAGGCCTCTCTTCGCCCTTACTGCCCCTGTAAAGGCACCCTTGACGTGGCCGAAAAGTTCACTCTCGAGAAGGGTCTCGGTCAGGGCACCGCAATCGATCGTGAGAAAGGGTTTGTCCTTCCTTGAGCTGCTCCGGTGGATCTTCTCGGCCAACAGGGATTTACCCGTACCCGTCTCCCCCTCTATTAACACGGGGGCAAGAGAGTCTGATATCTTCTCCACCTTCCTCAATAAATCCTGCATGCACTTGCTTGCTCCGATGATGGCCCTGGGATGATACCCATCCCCTTCCTGGGGGCGGATACTGTTCAGGGTGCGATTCAGCTTCCCGTACTCCAGGGCCCTCTGGGCGAGGATCTCAATGTCCCGGTTCTTGAAAGGCTTTGTGATGTAATGAAATGCACCCATCTTGATAGCCTGCACAGCGGTCTCGATTGTGCCAACACCCGTGATTATGATAAAGGGAATACTCGAATCAATTGATCTAACCAGCTCGAGGAGTTCAAGGCCGCTGATGTCTTCCATGGCCATATCAGAGATAATAAGATCAAACATGGTCTCCTCAATGGCTTTCCAGGCCTCCTTCCCGCTCTGAGCAGTGTGGACTTCATAGCCCTTCCTGGAGAACAACCTGCTCAAAACACGGAGCATTTCTATTTCATCATCAACAATAAGAATCTTTTCAGGCATGACTTGGAGGTCCTTGTATTCATTCCCATTCTTGATTGAAGGCACCTTTTTGGGCCCGGTGAAGATCGGAAAGGTCGCTTCTTTCTTGTTCAATAACCGGACAGGGTCTTCTCCCTGCCATCTTCTGCCAACGCGTCAAGGTCTCTTGATTCTTGTCGGTC